>NZ_JBEXCV010000030.1:0-70375 GCF_040605455.1 Embleya sp. NPDC005575
GGCCCGGTCCCGCGCCGGGTGGCCGCCCTGCTCGCCCCGACCCCGGCCGACCGCTGGCCCACCCCGTGGAGTCGCCCCGGCGCGGCCACCCTGGTCGCCCTCGGCGGCGCCGCACTGTCCACGTGGGCCACCTGGGACGCGGCCATCGACCTGCACGCCATCCTGCTGACGGCCGACCACATGTTGTGACGCATGCCGGACGCCCGGTCGGTACGTGGGAAGGTCCGCCGTCGCGATCGAGAAACCGAACCCCGGTAGCGGTACGTCCCGGCCGAACGCGTAGGCCGCCCGCGCGGTGTATCGGCCGCCCTTCGGCTCGGAATCGACAGTGATCGTGCCCTGGCGCGGATCGATGATCAGGTGGACCGGGATACCCATGCGCGGGTAGTCACGCAGCTTGGCCTCCCAGTCGTTCTCCGGATTCGACCGCGACACGACCTCGGCGGCAAGCCGCAAGTGTCGACCGGCGTCCGCACACTGTCGGCGATGGCGGTCAACCGGTCGACTGCCGGTCCACATGTCGGTATGTGGTTGACCCGCATGGGCGTCTGTGGCCAGAATCCATCCCGTGGGGATCACGGGGACTACGCGGACAGCCGGCATCGCCGGTCATGTCGTCGCGTGCGTGATTCGTCGGCACCGGATCACCCACCTTTCCGTCCCGCCCGGCACGAGCTGTCGCTAGGGCGTACGCCGCTCCCGGTTTCGTCGCCTCCGCCACATCCTGGTCGACGGACCGTCACAACGCCGGACCGCCGATGTGCTCGGCGGTCCGCGGCCGCGTGCGCCCGCTTCGGATGACGTCTTCCTCCATCTGAAGGTCGAAAGGGACACCCACTCATGACTGCCATCACCATCGCCGTATCGCCCGTCTCCGCCCGAATAGGGGCCGTGGTCGAGGGAGTTCGCCTAGGCGGCGATCTCGACGCGATCACCGTGGACACCATCCGCGGAGCACTGCACCGGCACAAGGTGATCTTCTTCCGCGGCCAGGACCACCTGGACGACGCCGGTCAGCTCGCGTTCGGCCGGCTCCTCGGGGACCCGATCGGGCATCCGACCGCGTCCGCCGACGGCGACCTGATCGTGCCGATCGACAGCGACCACGGCGTGGTCGCCGACCGCTGGCACACCGACGTCACCTTCGTGCCCGCGTATCCCCTCGCCTCCATCCTGCGCGCGGTGCAGCTGCCCGACGTCGGCGGCGACACGCTGTGGGCCAATACCGCTGCCGCGTACGAGGATCTGCCCGCGCCGCTCAAGGCGTTCGCCGACTCGCTGCGGGCGGTGCACAGCAACCGCTACGACTACGCGGCGGCCGACCCGGACAAGTTTTCCGAGGCACAGAAGGACTACCGCGAGCTGTTCGAGTCGACCGCGTACGAGACCGAGCACCCGCTCGTGCGCGTACACCCGATCACCGGTGAACGCACGTTGCTCGCCGGGGCGTTCGTACGTCGGCTGGCCGGCTTCGACGCCGAGGACTCGACGGCGCTGATCGAGTTGTTCCAGAACCACGTCACCCGGGTCGAGAACACCGTGCGGTGGCAGTGGCGCGCGGGCGACGTGGCGATCTGGGACAACCGGGCGACCCAGCACCGGGTGATCGGCGACTTCGTCGGTACGCGGCGGCTGTTGCACCGGGTCACCATCAACGGCGACGTGCCGGTGGGTGTGGACGGGAGCAGCAGCCGGGCGTTGCAGCCTGCGGCGGCGTAGCTGGACCTTGCCTGCGGCGTGGGTCGGCCATGCGGGGCGGCCATGCGGCATAGGTCGGCCATGCGGGGCGGCCATGCGGCATAGGTCGGCCATGCGGGGCGGCCATGCGGCATAGGTCGGCCATGCTCGGCTTGCCGTCCTCAGGCGCCGGACGGGCTGATTGCCCCGGCCTTCGGCCGAGGTGGCCTCAAACGCCGGCCGGGCTGGATTTCGGGCCCGGCCGGCGTTTCGGCGCGCGGGGCGTTTCGGCGCGCGGGGCGGTCAGTTCGTTTTCCGGGGTGCCGTCAGGCGGTTGCTTGCTCCGTCGAGGAGTCGACGCAGGTCCGCCTCGCGTGGCAGTGTCGCCGGCAGGCGTTCGCCGTAGGGCAGTCGGGTGCGGGCCTTGCGCCACAGGCGGTCCGGGAGGGTCTTCGGGTCTTGGTGGTAGCGGACCTTGGTGAGCAGTTGGCGGGCCTCGGCGTCGGCCGGGTTGAGGGCGAGGGTGACCGCCAGGTGTTCGGCGGCGGTGTTCCAGCGGCGGCTGCGCGCGGCTCGGACCGCGTCGTTGAAGTGCCGGTCGGCCAACTCGACGAGGCCCGCGAGCGCACCCAGGTCGCCGCCGCACGCCGGGCAGCGCTCGGTCAGGTCGGCGATCCGGCGGCGGCACAGGGGGCAGGTGATCGCAAACGCCATGTCATTTCTCCAGGGAGCTCTTCGGGAGCCGCAGCCCGATGTGCGGGGAGCCCTCCCGGATCTGTTCCATCCAGCGGTCGGCCCGGGCCCGCAGCGGCATGATCCGACCTCGATAGATCTCCACCAGCCGGCGATTGCCCGCCGCTTCGTCGCGCACGTCCACCTCGGCGGCGTCCTCGGCGATGGTGTCCAGTTCGCGCAGGTAGCCGTCCGCGTCGGCCCGATGCCGGCCGGCGGATGCCTGGTCCATCTCCTGGATCGAGCGGCGCAGGTACTCGACCTCCTGAAGCACCGCGACCTGGAACTCGGCGGCGGTGAACTGCTGCGGTGAGCGCCCGCCGTGCAGCATGCGCTCGGCCGCGTTGATCCGGTCCCGCACCGCCTCGTTGGCCAGGTGCCAGTCCATTTTGTTGCCCGCCGCGTAGGCGGCCCGACCGGTCGCCCGCAGGCCCGGGATCGCACCGCGAAAGCGCTCCGCCTCGGCCGGGTCGTGGTCCACCAGTCGGTCGGCCAGCCGGGCCAGAAAGGCCAGGTTGTCCTCGAACTCGCCGATCGCCGGATTCAGTGCGCTGCCCGCCGGGGTGGCCACCCGCAGGCCCTGGACCAGCGTCTCCGCCTCCAGAATCTTGTGGTGTGTCTTGCCCGCGTCGACCCGGTCCCGGACCAGTTCGGCGATCTCGGCGAGCAGCCGGTCCAGCGCCGGGCCGACCCGGATCGCGTCGGCAGCCGGGATCGCGTCCCGTTTCTCCGCCCAGCCGGTCAGCACCTGGCGGTGTCGCTCGGCCAGTTCCGGCCAGCCCGGGATCTCCCGACGCGGGATGTCGATCACCGCGCTGCCCTCCGCGCCGATCTGCGGCAGCCGTGCCTCGGCCCGGATGCTCCAGCCCGCCTCGAATTCGAGCATCACCTCGACGGTCGAGCCGACCGGCACATCCGTCGGCAGATCCCGGATCGAGACCTCGCCGATCGGCACCAGGCCCTCGACCAGGCCGACCCGCAGGCTGGACCCGTGCGACGCGGTCTCCAGTCGGAAGTCGGTGCGGTAGGGCACCATCGTCCCGGCCCGGACCACCACGTGCAGGCCGTCCACCAACTCGACCGAGAAGTCGTGCGCGAGCACGTCGCCGGTCGCGTCCGAACGCGGCTTGCCGTCGGATTCGATCAGCAGCTGCCGGGCCTCGATCTCTTGCCCGTTCACCACCACCTGCACCGTGAAACCGTTCTCGCCCTCGCGCAACGGCACGTCGGCGAACAGGAATCGGCCCTCGGCGTCGGCCGTCTCGGCCAGCTCTACGCGTCCGTCGTGCGAGCCGAGCAGTACCTGCGCGCCTGCCGGCGAGGCCAGGCCCGGGCCGGCCAGCACCCGACCGCCGATGTCGGTCTCCGGCGGCAGCGCCTCGGGCCGGTCCAGCTCCAGATGTCCGCTGCGGCTGGGCACGTTCGCGGCCTTGAGCGCGGCGCCCAGCGCGACGCACAGGTCGGGGTTGAGCAACCGGGGCCCGCGCCCGAAGTGTTCGGTGAGCATCGTGGCCACCAGCGGAATCCGGGACGAGCCGCCGACCATGACGATCTCGTCCAGGTCGGCGGCGGTCATCCCGGCTCGCAGCAGCGCCCGGTCGCAGTCCTCCAGGGTGCCGCGGATCCGGTCCGCGATCATCTCCTCGAACTCCTCGCGGCGGATCGGCAGTCCGATGTTCATCGGAGTGCCGCGCCGGTCCTCGCAGTACTGGCTGACGATCTCGGTCTCCGGATAGCGGGACAGGTCGTGCTTGGCCCCCTCGGCGACCGAGAGCAGTTGCGCCTCGACCTTCCCGTCGGCGGGGTTCTCGGTGTCGATCGCGAGGTCGTACTCGGGCAGTTGGGCCGCGATCCAGGACACGATCCGGCGGTCGAAATCGAACCCGCCCAGGTAGCGGTCGCCGCTGAACGAACGGTTCTCGAAGCCCACCTCGGGATCCCAGGTGACCACGGAGGTGTCGAACGTGCCGCCGCCGAGGTCGTAGACCAGGAACGTCTGCGGCTCGGTCAGCTCACGGGCCCGCTCGTGGGTGTAGGCAAGAGCCGCGGCCACCGGCTCGATCAGCGTCTCGACCACTTCCAGGCCGGCCGCCTGTCCGGCGCGCGTGGTCTCGTTCTTGGCCCGGGTCTCGAAGAACGCCGGCACGGTCACGATGGCGCGCTCGACCGGCACGCCCAGGGTCTCCTCGGCCACCTGCTTGAGGTGGCGCAGGATGTGCGTGGACGCCTCCAACGGGGTCAGTCGCCCGTGTCCGGCGGTGACCACCTGGTCGGTGCCCATGTTCCGCTTGAAGAACATCGCCGGCGGCGCACCCGGCAGCCGGGCCTTGTTCTTGGCCAGCTGGCCGACGATCGCCCGGCCGCTCGGATCGATCCACACCGCCGACGGCGTGGTCGGCGAGCGGTCCGGGTTGGCCACGATCAGCGAGTCGCCGACCGGCCGCAACCGACGAGCCGCGATCAACTCCTCCTTCCCGGGGATCTCCGCGTCGGCCGGTATGGCGATGCACGAGTTGGTCGTGCCGAGGTCGATGCCGACCACGATGCTCATCTGGTGGTACCGCCTTCGTCGTTCGCGTCGTTCGCGTGGTTCGCATCGTCCGAGGAGTCGGGATGCGGTGGGGCCGGCTCGGATGCCGCCGGGTCGGGCGCGTCGGCCGAGTGCTCTGCGTCGGCCGACGAGCGCGGTGCGGCCGACGCTCCGGACTCGGCCGTCCCCTCCTCGGCGGAGCCCCGCTCGCCGCGCACCGCTCCCTCGCGCCGGGCCGGGATGGGCACGAAGCCGAGGACGACCTGGGCACGCCGGATCACCTCGCCGTCGTCCAGGAGGACGCCCGGCCGCAGCGTCTTGGCCACGATCATCGCGCTCTCGTCGCCGCTGTCGGGCGCGTGCGCGACGTCCACCCGAGGGCCCACCGCCGTGTACGCCTCGCCCACCGGGTCGTCGAACCGCACGCCGGCCCGGTCCAGGGCGGTGGCGAACCGCCGGGCGATAGAGGCGAGTACGGCCGGCACCGGCTCGCCCTCCAGGCTGCCGCGCAGTTCGTGCAGCGCGACGGCGGCATCCGCCGCCAGCCCGGTGTACCGCTCGTGCGTCGACTCCAGCCGCTTGCGCATCTCCTCACGGCCCGCCTCGCGTTCGCGCGCCGCGCGCCGCACCACGTCGTAGACGAGCGCGAATGGCGGGTCGAGCGGGCGCTCGGGGACCGGCCGTTCGCTCTCGGTGATCGCCATCGGGTCCGCCGCGGGATCCGCCGGATCCGCCGCCGGGTCCGCCACGAGGGGGCCCCGCTCGGGTGTCGCTGCCATCAGTGCGCCCCTTCTTCCGTCCACAACGGTACGAACTCGCGCGGCGCGGGCGCCGGCACCAGGCCCGCGAGCACGCGTCGATCGATCCCGATCCTGGCCGGGCCGGTCGACTCCGGCGGGTCGATCTCGGCGAACTCCTCGGCGAACTCGGCCGGATCCGGCCCGGGCTGCTCGGGCCGATGGGTGAGCAGTTCGGCGAGCAGCCGCCCGGCCGGGTCGGCCAGCGTCTCCTCCGCCGCGTTGACCTCGGCCGCACCGAGCACCCGCCCGTGCACCGGGAAGCGGTCCGCGCTGCGGGCGATCCGCTGTCTACGCTTGCGCACCCGGGCCTTGATCGCCGCCCGACCGGCCAGGTCCGGATCCAGGTCCAGGATCTGAAAGACCGTGCCCCGGTAGGGATTTCGACCCGCCTGCCAAGCCCAGGGGTTTTCCCGGGCGTTCTCGTTCGCACTGCTGCCCATCGGCGCTCAACTCCATTCGGACGTGCGCGCCGATGCCAGGGACAGCACGACCCCGCGGAGCGCGTTGACGATGTCGGCATGGTTCGCCTCCGGATCGGCTGCCACCTCGTCCGCGAGTCGGCGGGCGGTGGCCAGGTCGTCCGGCAGCACGGTGTGCAAATTGATCAGCACCCGCGCCATGAACAGCCGCCCCCACGGCCCCGGCGCCGACATCGCCAGCGCCCGGCGCAGCGCGTCCCGGACGTGGCCGTCCGGCAGGCCCTGTCGCTGTCGGGCGGTGGCGGCCAGGGCCCATTCCTCGGCGGCGAGCTGCTCCACGTCGCGGTACATGTTCTTGACCGCGAGGTCGCGGTCGAGTTCGAGCGCGCGCAACAGGTGCCGGCCCGAGCGCAGTGCGGCCGCTTCCAGCGCGGCGGGCTCGGTCGCCGGGCCGGATTCCAGCTCGCGCACCACGATCCCGCACCAGTATTCGTGCCTGGCCAACTCGACCGCGAACGAGCCCTCGGGGGTGCCGATCTCGTCCCAGGCCGGGAGCACCAGCCGGGCCACCCGCTCGACCAGCGGCTCGATCTTTCGTGCCCAGCCCGGCGCGGCGACCACGATCTCGATATGTCGCCGGGCCGCGTACAGCAGGGCCCGGGCCAGCCCGAGGTTGCCGGGGTCCACCGCCAGCCACGAGGCGAGCAGCTCGATCACCTCGTCGAAGCGGCCCTCCTCCACGTCGCGGGATGCCTGCGCCAACACCTCACGCACCAGGTCGGCCCGGGCGCCCAGGATCGCCGAGCGCGGGAAGCCGGACTCGCGGACCAGGTCGACGTGCGAGCGTGCGCGCAGCGGATCGTGGACGCGGTGCTCGGCGGCCAGCGTCAGGTGCGGCGCGAGCAGGTCGCGAGGCAACCGCTCGCGCACCTCCTGCACGGTCGCCGCCGGCACCTCGCTCCCGCCGACCGCCTCCAGGTGCTCGTGCATCCGGTCCCAGAACGCGCTGTCGTGATAGAGCTCGGCCCAGTGCGCCAACGCCCGCTTCCAGTACGGGAATGCGGCCTCCGCATCACCGGCCGTCTCAAGGTCGTAGGCCCGCGCGTGCAGCGCGACCGCGAGATGGTGGGTGCGCCACGAGCCGCCGCCGCTCGTCCACAGTTCCTCGGCCCGCGCGCTCCAAGGCTGCGCGTCGCCGCCGCTGCCCAGACTCGCGTACGCGTCGCCGTCCACCGCGTCCGCGCCGACCCCGTGGGCGCGTAGCCCGGCGGCGAACGCGCGCAGCGTCGCCCGGTCAGTCATCGCCGCTCCCCACCACGAGCGTGTCCGCCGCGACCCGGACCCGGACCGAGGTGATCGACCGGCCGGCCGCGTCACCCTCGTCGAGCAGCCGCAGGATGCTCGGGACCACCGCGTTGACACAGCGGTTGACTCCGCGCGCGGCCTCCTCGGGCCGGCCGCGCCAGGCCACGGTGGCGATGTGCGCGGCGGCCTCGTCGGTCCAGCCCAGTTCGACGCCGATCTGCTCGCGCAGCCGAGACGCGAGCCGGACCAAGCCGTTCTCGGCGATTCCGCGCAGTTCGGTGGGACCGAACGGCGAGTACAGGATCACCTCGTCCACGCGGTTGAGGAACTCGGGCCGGAAGAACCCCTCCATGGTGCGCCGCAGTCGCGCGCTCGCGGCGGTGTTGCCGGTGGAGCCCTCAGCCAGGATCGAGCCGATCAGGTTCTCCACGCTGTCCACGTCGTCCTCGACCGCCTCGGCCGCCGAGTGTGTCGCACCCAGGTTGGTGGTCAGGATCACCACCGCGTCGTGCGCCTCGCGAACGGGGCCGGCCGGATCGCTGATCCGCCCCTCGTCGAGCAGCCGCAGCAGCGCGTCGAGAACACGTGCGTCGGCCTTCTCCACCTCGTCGAACAGGAAGACCCGGCGCGGGTTGTCCCGCAGTCCGTTGGTCAACTTCCCCTCGCCGAAGCCGACATAGCCGGGCGGCGCGCCGATGAAGTTGTTGATCGACTCGCGCGCGCTGAACTGCCCCATCTCGAAGACCAGGACGTCCTCCTCCGAGCCGTAGACGACCTGGGCGAGCAGCCGCGCGGTCATCGTCTTGCCCGATCCGCTGGGTCCGCACAGCAGCAGTGCCGCCCGCGGTCGGTCGTCCGGTCGGAAGCCGCGGGTCAGCGAGCGCTTGATCAGCTCGATGTGGAAGGCCAGTCGCTCGACCACGCTCTCCTGGCCGATCAGCCGGGAGCGGACCCAGCGCACCGCCTCCTCGGGGGAGAGCGGTTCGGCGGCTCGGGTCGGCTCGGGCTCGGCGGGTTCGCGGTAGTAGGTGTCGGCGAAGCGGCGCAGCCGGTCCAGATCCAGGCCGATGTCGCGAAAGAACCCGGCCGCGAGCCCGCTTGGGGTGTCCAGGAGCGCGGCGAGCAGGTCCCGCTCGGTGATCGGGCCGGCCGCGTCCGGGTCGGCGCCCGGATCGGCTCGGGTCGCGGCGAAGGTCGCCGCCCGGCGCAGGGTCGACCGCAGCGACTCGTCCGGCCCGACCGGGCCGGTGCCCGGCGCGGCGCGGCCCCGGGTGCCGGTGAGCGCGATGGTCTGTTCGCGCAGCGCCCGCACATCGCGGCGCAGGAACAGGAAGGCCTGTTCGAGCAGGCCGCCCGGGGTGGTGGCCAGCGCGTGCAGCAGCAGCGCGATGCCGCATCGTTCGTGGCCGAGACCGGCCGCCTCGGTCGCCATCATCGCCAGCACCCGGCGGGCACCCGGGCCGAACGCGGTGGGATCGATCGACCCGTCGGGCCGCAGCACCTCGACCGCCGGGCGCGGCACGGCCACCTCCGCCTGCCAGGCGGCCAGGTCAACCCGTCCGTAGCCGACCAGCAGGTCCACCGCGCCCACCTCCAACCGCGGCAACAACTCGGCGAGCAGCGCACGTTCGTCGACGTATCCGGCGTCGGCCGCGGCCGTGAATGCGATCCGCAGGTCGGCGGTGACCGGCAGGCCGCCCAGCAGGCCGGCGGCCGACCGGCCGAGCGAAGCCGACTCGGCACCGGCTCGGCCGGCGGGCCCGCCGCCGAGTCCACCGCCGCCGAGCAGGCCGGCGGCGAGCACGTCGGGCGGAATGCCCTGGCGGTCGAACAGGCCCGCCGCGCGCCCGCCGTCGATCCGGGCCAGCGCGATCAGCGCGTGCGCGACCTCGACGGTGTCCGCGCCGAGTTCGCGCGCCACCGCGGCGGCGCCGGCGAACCGGCGGGTCGCCGCGAGCAACGCGCTGTCGAACACCTGCTCCGGCACCCCCAGAATGTCCGTGTCCACGTCGTCTCCCCCGCCTCACTCGCCCGGCCCGCCATGCACGTCGCGCCGTTCACGCCTCATCGCCGTCGAGCAGTCGCTCGGCCAGGTCCGCCCGGGCCCGGGCCACCTCCGGCCTGCCCGCGCCCAGGGCGCGTACGCCCGAGGCCAGTATTCGGTACGCGGCGGCCGTCGAGACGGCTTGGCCGAGCCGCCCGGCGCGCAGTTCCGGCGGCAGCGACTCCACCAGCGCGGCGGCCAGTTCGGGGTCGGCCCGGGTGACGCGATGCAGCACCAAACCGGGGCCGAGCGGGGTGCGCCGGGACCAGGCCGTGCCGTACCGCTCGAACAGGTCGCGCGCGGCGCTCGCCACCATCGCGTCGTGGTCCTCCAACGCGCCGAGCAACAACCGCACGGGCCACGTGTCCGGGTGCGGCCCGCCGGTGTCCTCGGCCTCTCGCAGACCGCGCCGCAGCAGCCGGACCGCGCCCATGTCGTCGCCGCGCTCCAGCAGATCCGCCGCCGCCAGGACCAGGGCCGCCGGCGAGCCGGGTCGGGTGCCGGCGGCCGGCCGGCCGTCCCGGGCCGCGACGGCGGCCCGGTGCAGCTCGCCGTACTCCGCGTGGTCCGGATCCAGCATCGCCGCCTCGTACAGAAACCGGACCGCCCGGCTCGGGTCGCCACCGACCAGCTCCCGATGCCCCTCGACGGCGAGCCGACGGGCCAGGCGCGGGGCCGCCGCGGCGCACCCCTGCTCGAAGGCGAGCCGGTAGCACGTACGGGCCTCGGTCTCCTCGCCGCGCGCCGCCGCCCGATCGCCCAGCACACACGCCCAGTCACCGCGCCCGGTCGGCGCACCCGGCGGCGCGACCACCGGCAGCAGCCGCCACAGGTCGTGGTCGGGGTGTCGGGAGGGCTGCTCGAAGCGCTGTTCCAGGCATTCCAGCACGCGCGTGGTGGCGGCCACCCGCCAGTGCCGGACCGGCGCGCGGGGGTCCAGGGCGCCGAGTACCTCCAGGAGCGCGCGCTCCAGTGGACGCGGCCCGTTCGCCAGCGCCTGCTCCAGAGTGCTCCAGGTCTCGGCGAAGTTGTCGCCCGGCTGCACCACCCACCAGCGCAGCACCGCGTCCAGCGCGCGCGGGTACCGACCCTGCGGGTCGCGCGCGAGCACGTCCGCGAGCATCCGCGCGGCGGTCTCCGGCTGCTGGGTGGCGACCGCCTCGACCTGACTCTCGATCAGTCCCCGGTTGCGGGCCACCTCGGCATCGGAGGCGTTGGCCAGAAAGTCCCGCATCGCGACGAGTCGAGGCTCCACCCCGCCCTCCCGATGCGTGGCCATCCGGAACGCCCGCACCGCCCCGGCATCCGACATGGCGTCTCCCCCGCGAACACGACCGGCACGACGGCACCGGCCGCGACGACGTACAAGCAGCACGGTACTCGGCCACACCAACACCAGGGAGCGCACCCGGTGAACCCGTCCCCGTAACGTGATCGTCACCGATGGTGAGACCCCTCGCACCGGAAAACCCGGGTGAGAGCGGCCCCGAACATCGGGTAGTATTTCTCTCGCAGCAAGCGCCGCTAGCTCAGTTGGTTAGAGCAGCTGACTCTTAATCAGCGGGTCCGGGGTTCGAGTCCCTGGCGGCGCACAGCGGCAACAAACAGAAGGGCCCGCCGGTTTCCGGCGGGCCCTTCTGCTTGTCGGGCGGCTTCGCCGCCGGCTCGCGAGGCACCACTTTTTCTTTCCCCCGCTTCGCTCCTCCAAGAAAAAGCGGCCCCTCGCTCGGGACGGTGTGTCCCTCCGCTTCGCTCCGGGCCACACCGTCCATGCTTGCGGCTCCGCCGCTCTCCGCGCTGCGCGCGTCGATCACTTGGGTGGGCGCGGGTCGGGGGCGCTGACGCGCCGGGAGGGCTGCGCATCGTGGTTGGGGCGGCGTCGTGGGGTCGGGCCGTAGAGACCTGCCGGGCGGTCGATCGGGCGGTCAGCCGATGCGGCCCTTCCAGACCGACTCCCGGGCGCGCGAGATCGCCACGAACAGTTGCCTGCGCGCCAACTCCCGGTGTTCCGCCAGGACCGCCTCGCTCGCGTCGGCGAAGCCTCGGGCTCGGCCGGTCCGCACCGAGGCGTCGTACCTGGGCAGGAACACGTGCTTGAACTCCAGCCCCTTGGCCCGGCGATAGCTGCCGAGCTTGATCGCGTGCGCTTCCACGCCGTGGTAGCTCTCCAACGCCAGGACCGGCAGCCGGGCCTTGGTCAGGATGCGCCGGTAGTGCTCGATGTCCTTGCGGGACGGGCACAGCACGGCCGCGTCGCCGATCGCCCCGGCGTCCGCGAGCGCACGCAGTGCGGCCACCAGCGCGCCGTCGTGCTCGGCGCCGGTCGGCCACGTGCCCTCGAAGGTTTCGCCGTCGTGGTAGGTGAGTTCGACATCGCGACGCCCGGAGAGCCGATCACCGTCGAAGTCCTCGAAGTCGTCGTCGGCGACCACGGCCAACGCGCTCCGCAACACCCTCGCCCGGTTGCGATAGTTGACCCGCAACACCTGGCCTCGATCGCCTCGGATGTCGATGCCCGCGTCGGCCAACCGGAACCCGCCCGGATAGACCGCCTGTTGCCCGTCGCCGATCAACAGCAGACCGTTGGGGGCGTCACCCACCAGAGCGTGCAGCAGCCGCACCCCGACCAGAGTCAGATCCTGCACCTCGTCGACGATCACCGAGGTGTAGGGCGTGCGCCCCGGCTCGCGCCGCACCTCCTCCAGGGCCATCCGCAGGACGTCCCCGAAGTCGTGTACGTCGCGCTCGATCCGCAACTGCTCGTACAACCCGTACAGCGCCCAGAGCGCCTGACGGTCCGACCTGCGCAGCAGCGTCTTGCGGCCGCGCCGAGGCAGCGCCGCGTACTGCTCGAAGTCGGTGATGCCGCGGCCCTTGATCACGTACTCGATCTCGTCCTGCCAGTACTTCGGCGAGGGAGACAGGTCGGGGAGGCGGCTCTCGCGACGCAACCGCAGCCAGGCCAGGCCGAACGCGGTGTCCGCCGTGCCGCTGTCCAGCCGAACGCGGACACCGCGCTCGGCGAGCAGCTCCCGCGCCCAGGCATGCAGGCTCCGGAAGTCCACCCGCTCGGCGACCCGGGGCGCCATCACCCGGAACAGGGTGCCCTGCACGCGCGGCAGATTGTTGGCGAAGGTGACGTAGAGGATCCGTCCGGTGCTGCGCTGGGCGAGGTGCGCGGCGCGGTGCAGGCCCACCACGGTCTTGCCGGTGCCGGCGGGGCCGCTGATCCGCGCGGGGCCGGACCAGTTGCGCCGGACCAGACCGACCTGGTCGGGATGCAGCACCGTCATCCACTGCTCGATCGGGCCCCGCCGCTCGGCGTCGAGGGTGGCCGTCAGCAGCGCTTCCCCGTCGAACAGGGCCGGCTCCTCACCGATCCCGCGGACCTCGCGACTCTCCCGCCGATCGGGCTGCGGGATCGTCCACCGCCGGTGGTGCGGGAAGGCTCGGCCCAGATGCTCCGCGACGGCGCGTACGGTCGCGGCCGTCAGCTTGTGCGTGGCGCCGGCCATCGCGGGCGCCGCCTCACGTTCGCCGAGCAGCCGGACCCGGCCCAGTCGTCGATCGAAGGGGTGGCCGGCGAAGACGATCAGCGGTTCGACGGCAATCGGCGCCAGACCCAGCTCCTGGACGGCGGACTCGGTGCTCCGGGTGGCGGCGAGGAGGGCGTCCACCACGTGCTCGCGGCTTCGACCGTCGACCCGAAGACGTCCGTCGACCGGTTCCGGAGCCGCCGGCCCGTCCTCGACGTGGATCACGAACACCCCGCCGGGACCCACCGCCAACAGACCCGCGGGCGAACTCTCGGCACCGGGCCACCGCCGGTCGATCAGCAACCGCCAACCCTGGCCGGTCAACACGAGAAGTTGCGCGACGACCCGGCGTTCTCCATCCGAGCCGGCCGACTTCCGGGCCTCCCGCTGGGCCGCCGCGGACCGCTCACGAAGCTCCCGCTCCCGCTCGCGCCGCCGCATCACGTCACCGGATGACACACCGCACCCCCGTCCCCACGACGGGTAACGACTGTAGTCCGCCCCACGCCACCCCGGTAGCCGCCCGCCACCACGCGCCCCGCGACGCGAAGGACCGGCGCCGCCCGTCAGCCCTTGCGCAGCTCCTACCGAATACCCGTGTCTGCGCCGGGCGACCGATGCGGCCCGGCGGGTCGCGGCCGGCGAGCGCTCGATCCGGGTCCGGGCGGCGATCGGCGGCAGCAGTCGGGACGAGGCCGCCGAACTGGCCACGGCGGTGAACGCGATGGCGGGCGCGGTGCGGGCCCGACTGGACGCCGAGCGCCGGATCACCGCCGACATCGCGCACGAGTTGCGCACACCGCTGACCGGGTTGAGCGCCGCCGCCGACCTGCTGCCCTCCGATCGGCCGGGCGAGTGGGTCCGGGATCGGGTGCGGGCGCTGCGCTCACTCGTGGAGGACGTGTTGGAGGTCGCTCGGTTGGACACCGCGACCCAGCGCGCGGATCTGACCGAGGTACCACTGGGCGCGTTCGCCGCACGGCGGGTGGCGGCGACCCCACCCCCAGGCGCGTCATCGCCCCCACCCCACCCCCGCGACGCCGCCCTACCACTCCGGCCGCCCACCCCGGCGCGTCAGCGCCCCCGACCCGGCCTCACCCAAGTGATCGACGCGCGCAGCGCGGAGAGCGGCGGAGCCGCAAACTTCGACTTCGTGACCCGGAGCGAAGCGCAGGGACACGAAGTCACGAGCGAGGGGCCGCTTTTTCTTGGAGGAGCGAAGCGGAGGAAAGAAAAAGTGGTGCCTCGCGAGCCGGCGACAAAGTCGCCCAACAAGAAGGAGCGTCCCGTGAGTGGTGTGGTCGGGTTGTTGTTGGCGGCCGGGGGTGGGCGGCGGCTCGGAGGACGGGCCAAGGCTCGACTGAAGCATCAGGGGCGGCCGCTGGTCGAGTTCGGGATCGGCGAGTTGTTGCGCGGCGGGTGCGACCGGGTCGTGGTGGTGCTCGGGGCCGAGGCCGAGACCGTGTTGGCCGAGGCCGATCTGGCCGGCGCCGTCGTGGTGCGCAACGACGACTGGGCGAGCGGCATGGGTTCCTCGCTCGCCGCCGGAGTCGCCGCCCTGCCCACCGACGCCGAGGCCGTCGTGGTCACCCTCGTGGACATGCCCGGCGTGGGCGCTCCGGCCGTCGCGCGCCTGATCGCCGCGTCCGGCGCGCCCGAGGACCTGATCGCGGCGGCCTACGCCGGAAAGCGCGGCCATCCGGTCCTGTTCGGCCGCGCCTGGTGGTCCGAACTGGCCCGTACGGCCGAGGGCGACGCCGGTGCCCGGGCCCTGCTCGCCGAACAGCGCGCCCGGCTGCGGCTGATCGAGTGCGCCGACATCGCCGACCCCTTCGACATCGACACGCCCGCCGATCTGGACCGACTCGACCCCTGAACGGCGTACGGACCCGGCCCACCCGGGCCGGGTCCGTACGAAGTCTCATGCGCGGCGCCGACCACGCCCGGTCACCGCCCGTTGCCGGCCACGTCCCGCACCGACCACCCGGTTGCCGGCTACGCCTGGTTGAAGAACCCGTCGTGGTTCTGCTGGGACGGGTCGCCCGTCAACAGCCGGGCGTCGGCCGGCATCAGCAGGAAGACCCGCTTCGCCAGCCGCTCGATCGCACCGCGGCGGCCGAAGGTCAGCCCCGAGGCGAAGTCGACAACCCGCTTGGCGTCCGACTCGTCCATCGCCGTCAGGTCGATCACGACCGGAATGTCCTGCCGGAAGTACTCGCCAATCGCTCTTGCCTCGTGGTAGCTCTTCGGGTGAACGACCGCGATTCGCGTGCTCGGCCGAGCCGGTGCCTCCGAGGCGGCTGCCCGCGCGGCGAACACCTCCGACGCCGGCACCACGCTGCCCTCCAAGGCGCGCGAACGCGACTCCTCGGGCTCGTCGTCGTAGACCCAGTGCGATCCCGTGTCGTCGTCGTCTGCGTCGTATGTACCGGTCTCGTAGGCACCCGCGCCGGTGCGGTACAGGTCGTCGTCCACGTCCCCCGAACCGATCCCGAGCCACGAGCCGGCCTTGCGCAATGCGCCCATGGGCACCTCCGCGTCCGCTCGTCCCGGCCCCGTCCGGGCTATCTCGTCATCCTCCACTCGACCGAACTGTATGCGAGTGCCGCGTCTGGCGCGTCGAACGACGCGCCTATAAACGGACAGATCATCCAAGCAACCTCGAACGGGCGTACCCAGTGCGGCTTCTGACGTCATTTGAGGTCTTTATCCGCGCATTTCAAATCGAACCGCATCCAAAGTACGAGCGCACCACTCGAACACGGAATTCGTACTGACGTACGAATAAGCAAAATCAAGCCGCCCCGCCCCGAAGGAAACACGGCCGACCTTCGCAGTCGTGCGCGGGCCGCCGGTCCGCCGGGACAAACGGGGACGGACCTCTACCGGTGGAGCGGGGGCAGGTCGCACACTCGGATGCGACATCTTCGGAGGTGAGCATGGATTCGCCTTTCCGCATCGTGCGGCCCCCTCGTCCGCTCGAAGAGCCGTATCCCTCGCGGTCCCGCATCAACGAACAGGTGGGCGCCGTCTGGGAGTGGGGGATGCGCGAGGATCCCGCGGCGGCCATCCGGCTCTACCGGCAACTCGGCGAGGTCGCGAGCCGGGTGCTGGGCAACACCGATCGCGACACGCTCAACATCCGCCGGGCATATGCCCACTTCGTCGGTCTGGACGGCGATCCCCGGCGCGCCGCCCAGTTGCTGGCCGGCCTGATCCCGGTCGCCGCGCAGCATCTGGGTCCCGGCGACTGGGTCACCCTGGACATGCGGCTGTGTCACGCCAGGTTCACCGGTGAGGGCGGCGAACCCCCGCACGCGGTCGCACTGTTCACCAAGCTCGTGGCGGACATGACCCGCGCGCTGGGCGCCGAGGCGGAGAGCACGCTGACCGCGCGCAGCTTCCAGGCCCGGTTCACCGGCGAGTCCGGCGATCCACTCCGGGCCGCCGCGATGTACGGCGCGCTCGCCCTGGATTCGATCCGGATCCTGGGCGCCGACTGCCTGGAATCGCTGGTCGCGCGAGCCGGCCACGCGGTCAATCGCGGCCTCGCGGGCTACCGCAGCGAGGCACTGGCCCTGTACGGCCCGCTGATCGTCGACTTCGCCCGGGTGCTGGGTCCGGATCACTCCGAGACCCGACAAACCCAGGTCTGGCAACAGTATTTCCGAGGGGGAAGCACCTGATTGCCCCTTCCGGGCGGTGGCTGAAGTGGCCACTCCCGTACGACCGGAACGGGGAACGGTGGTCATGGAAGCACTGCGCGACGGGGATCCGACGCGGCTCGGGCCGTATCGGCTGCGCGGCCGGTTGGGCGAGGGCGGGATGGGCGAGGTGTTCCTCGGCACGTCCCCGAGCGGGGTTCGGGTCGCGGTCAAGACCGTGCGCGCGGAGTTCACGACGGACCACGGCTTCCGGGACCGCTTCCGGCGCGAGACCGACGCGACCGGCGACAACGCCGCCCACCTGTTCGCACTGCGGGTGAAGACCGGCGAACCGGCCTGGCAGGTCACGCTGCCGGCGCCGGTGTCGTCCCGGGTGGTGTCGGCGAAGGGCAACGTCTACCTCGGGCAGTGGCAGCGCTCGGACGCCCCGAAGCCGGCGGCGTCGGTGGTCGCGTACGAGGGATGAGCCCGGGGGTCGGCGGAGGCGGGGCACGCGGGGAGGGGGCTTGCGGCCGAGGAGCCGGGGGGCGTGGCGACACATGAATGCGCGCGAACCGGGAACGGGCACGAAGTTGCGAGCATGCTCACTTCCTCGCCGCACCTACCTTTCACCGCCGCACCTACCCCCCGAGACGAGGAAGCATGGCCGAGTTGGGACCCGTCGACGCCATCGTGTTGGGATTTCCGGGCCAGCGGCTGACCTCGGCCGTGCTGGACGCGTTCGAGTCGGTCGAGGAGCGCGGCGACGTGCGATTGATCGACGCGCTGATCGTGGTCAAAGACATGGCGGGCGAGGTGAGCAGCCACGAGGCCGGCGAGTTCGAGGGGTTGCGCGACGTTGCGGCGGAGTTGGCCGCGCGCGAGATGCCGGGCCTGGCCGGGGACGAGGACGTCGACCAGATCGGGCAGGTCATGCCACACGACTCGCTGGTGGTGGTGCTGTTCGTGGAGAACATCTGGGCCCGCGAGGTGGCCGCCCGGATCCACGATTCGGGCGGCCGGTTGCTCTCCTACACCCGGTTGCCGCAGGCCGTGCTGGACGATGCGGAAGAGACCCTGGCCGGGACGCCCGACGGCACCTGAAGAAAACGAATCGTGCCGACCCGGTCTTGCGCGCAGAACACACCACAGAGCCGCGAGGTCCACTACGAGGGCAGCGGCGCGGGCAACGCAACGGTGATCGTCACCGAACGTCTGGTACCGCTTCCCACTGGCCGGCGGCCGAATCACCGACCTGAAGGACCACCCCGGTAGCCGCCGCGCGACGATTGTGGCCACCGCGCACCCGTCGGGCCATGACGCACCGTCACGAGGGCGCCTTCGCTTCGGCAAGGCGCCCTCGTCGCACGTCCACCCAGGTCACGGGCACCCTCATGACGGGCGGGCGAGCAGCCGGGAGCACAATGCGACCCGGGCGGGTGCGCCGGCGGGGAGGGACTGCAAAATGGTCGCGGAAGCGGAATTGCCCGTAGCCACCGAGGCGGCTCTGAAGGACCTCACGACGCACGGTTCGCATGAGGACCCACGCCTGAACACCGAATGGGGTGACCCGGACTCGCCGTTCCACTACGAACTCCGCAGGACCGAGAAAGGGCCGAGGCCGGTCTCTCGTTGACCCTCCCGCTCTCCTCCGGGCCCGCTCCGGCGAAGGGGTACAGCGTCACGCGGATTCGGTCGGGAGGCCCGCGTTCGTCCAGTCCTCGATGCCCTCGGCGTACTTGCGGACGTTGGTGTAGCCGAGGTGGGTGAGGCGGTCGGCGACTTGGCCGCTGTTCGGGCAGGCGGGGTTGGAGCAGTACGTGACGATCACCGCGTCGTGATCGGGCAGCAGGGTCGGGGCGAGAAACCTCGTCCCCCGGCGCCCGCTACCGCATCGGCGCCTACCGCTTCTGGAACCCCCACGTGACGAGCCCGCGCCGCGGCGCACCCCGAGCGGGACTGACGGGCCCCACCGGCGCCACCCCTCGGGCATCGGCCCTCGGGCCGGAGAGGCGATTCGTCAGCGGCCGACCGCCGTCGCCGAGCGCGCCCGCCAACTCTCCTCGTACGGGATCCGCGTGCCAGGCGTGTGACCCGCGTCGAGGTGCGCGAGCAGAGCCTCGATGTACAGGTTTTGCCCGTCAGTACGCATCGGGGCGACCTTCGCACCGGAGAACTTACGGACGATGCCCGCGTCGGCGTCCGTCCACAGTCGGTCGACGGCGAGCGCCAACCGATGGAGGAGGTACTCGAACGTGCGTCGAGAGAACTGGAGTTGCGACCCGGCGGGCGGTTCGAGGGTGGGGTGGGCCGTGAAACCGCGCAGCTTGACCAGGGCGTCGACCTCGGGGATGACCTCACCCTCCTCGGCCGTTTCCAGGTTCTCCAGATGGCTCAGCCCGTTGCGCAACCGCTGCGTGACACCCTGCTCGGTGCGCTCCGAAACGCACCGCCCGACGAGTTCGGCACCGTTGAGCGACAGCGACGCGGCGGCGAGATACTGCCCGTGGCTCACCAACAATCCCGCCGATGTGACGAATTCGCGCAACACACCGGCGGTGTACAGGTACTTGCAGGCGTACGGCGGTATCCCGTACCGCACGGAGGCCGGTGCCCAGACCTCGGCCTCACCTCGCGGCAGCGCGTGCCGGGTACGGCGAATCGATGACTTCATGGCCACATGGGTACCGGTGCGCGCAATCCCCGGACAACCGGATTTCCCCACCGGACCACCACCGGGACAGCCGATTCGGCCATGCCCGACAGAGCCGACTCGGGCCCCTTCGAGGGTCACCACCTCCGCCGGTGCTTCCGGGGTGCAACCACGAGATGGGACCGCCGGCCCCCGGGGCCCGGCCGCAACGGCCGACGGTCCAGTCGTGGTGGACCAGCTCGGCGACGAGCCCCAGGCCCCGGCCGCGGTCGAAGCGGCGTGCGGGGGCGAGTTGAGGGCCGTAGCCCGGCGCTGATCATCGAGCTTGAACGCTGAACCGAACTCGGTCCGGAAGATCTTCATTCGCCCGTCGGCTCGGTGGGTTGGCTCACCGGTGGGGCCGGGTGCGTGGTCGGCTCTACCGGCTGTTGGCGCAAGAGGATGGGTGCCGCAGCCAGGGACACCAACAGCGTCCCCACGCCGGCCAGTTGGAGTGCACCGGCGCCGCCGAGTGAGGTTGCGGCCGGGCCGGCGAGTGCCGTGCCGGTCAGGTTCGCGCCGTTGAGGGCCGCGCTGGAGGAGGCGAAGGCGCGGCCTCGGCTCTCGCGTGGGACGCGGGCGTGGATGAGGTTGCGGATGGCGAGATTCTGTAGCGCGTTGGCCACCCCCGTGAGTACGAACGCGGCGAAGGCGAAGGCGAATACGGGCACGGTCGCACTGCCGAACAGGGCCCCGCCCATCATCACCCCGGCCCCGGCCAGGACCCGGGGTTGCCAGGCCAACGGGATGCGCGCGGCCAGGAACGCCGCAGCGAGGAGCATCCCGACGGTGTGCCCGGTGACCAGCCAGCCGTACCCGGCGTCCGAAGCACCCAGGTCGTCCCGGATGAAGAAGACCCGCGCCACATTCATCATCGCGGTGAACACGATCGCGGTGGCCAACGCCGGAATCGCCACCCGCAACAACCGATCACCCCCGAGCACGTCCACCCCTTGCCGCACCTGACCGAGCCACCCGAGTCGTGCGTCGCCGGCCGCCGCCGGCTCCCGGCGGATCCGCAGTACGAGAAACACACCGGCCACCACCGCGAAAGACCCCGCGTTGCCCAGCAGAACGGCCCGATCACCGACCCCGGCAACCAACACCCCGGCCAGGGCCGGCCCCGCGACATTGCCTACCGAACGAAACGTCTCCAAGCGCGCGAACCCTCGTGTCGTGTCCGCGTCGCCCACGATCTCCGGTACGAGCAGTTGCAGCGTCGGGGAAACCACCGCCAACCCGGCACCCAGCAGCGCCAGAAGCGCGATGGTGGCCACCACGTCCCTGGTGAGCGCCAACCCGAGCGCGACCACCGCCTGAAGTGCGGTCACCGCCACGACCAGCCGACCGCTCTCCACCCGGTCGAGCAACGGACCCGCCAACGGACCAACCACCACGATCGGCAAGACACTGCCGATCACCAGCGCCGAGATCACCGCCCCGGACCGCCCCTGATCGTGTAATCGCAGGGTCAACGCGACCATCGCCATCTGGTCACCCATCGAGGACAACCCGTAGGCGGCGGCTATCACGGAGAGCACAAGATTCGGATTTCGGCGCATCAAGCGATGCTGCCGGCCCCCGGTGCTCTACGGCGGAAGCACCGCAGCCGGGGCCGAACGCCTTTGCCGGGCGGCGGCAACGCGCGCGGCGAGGTGGGATCGGGCGCGGGCGCTGCTGACGCGGGTCCCGATCCGACCGGTGCGGACCTCCCGGGCCGCGCCCCTGCCCGAGGCGTGAGCCGACCCGCCCAGTCGCAGTGTCCGTAGCGGCCCTGACGTGGCGACTTTCGCGCGGCGGACTGCGTCTGCTGCCGATGGCTGCCCGCTCGGGCTCCTGTGGTGGCCGGCGTGTTGCGGGTGGGGGATTAGCGAGGGGCACGGACGATGTTGTCGCAGTGATCGCATGGGGCGGTCATGGGATCGGTTCGCGGTCTCGGTGATCGTCCCGGTCTCTTCTCCGGACGCCCGGACAGACAGCAGGAGTTGACGAAGATGGCGGAGCGAGCTCGTATCGGTGTGACCGGACTGGCCGTGATGGGGCGCAATCTGGCCCGCAATTTCGCGCGGCACGGGCACACCGTCGCCGTGCACAACCGGACCTCGGCCAAGACGCGTGCCCTGGTCGAGGAATTCGGCGGCGAGGGTACCTTCCTACCCGCCGACACGGCCGAGGAGTTCGTCGCCCTACTGGAGCCGCCCCGGCGGCTGGTGATCATGGTCAAGGCCGGCGCACCCACCGACGCGGTGATCGACGAGTTCGCCGCGCTCCTCGAACCCGGCGACATGATCGTCGACGGCGGCAACGCGCACTTCGCCGACACCCGCCGCCGCGAGGCCGCGCTGCGCGAGCGCGGCATCCACTTCGTCGGTACCGGGATCTCCGGTGGCGAGGAGGGCGCTCTGCTCGGCCCGAGCATCATGCCCGGCGGCTCCCCCGAGTCGTACGCCGTGCTCGGCCCGATCCTGGAGGACATCGCCGCGAAGGTCGACGGCGTACCGTGTTGCGCGCACATGGGTCCGGACGGCGCCGGTCACTTCGTCAAGATGGTGCACAACGGCATCGAGTACGCCGACATGCAGCTGATCGCCGAGGCGTACGACCTGCTCGATCGCGCGCTGGGCATGCAGCCGGCCCAGATCGCCCAGGTGTTCAAGACCTGGAACCTGGGCCGGTTGGAGTCCTACCTGATCGAGATCACCGCCGAGGTACTCGCGCACACCGACGCGGCCACCGGCAAGGCGTTCGTCGACGTGGTCCAGGACCGTGCCGAGCAGAAGGGCACCGGTCGGTGGACCGTGCAGACCGCGCTGGACCTGGGTGTTCCGGTCAGCGGTATCGCCGAGGCGGTGTTCGCCCGGTCGTTGTCCGGCCACGCCGAACTGCGCGCGGCGGCCCAGGGGCTGCCCGGGCCCACCCGAGGCACGCTCGACGGGGCAGCGGCCGATCGTTTCGCCGACGACGTCGAGCAGGCGCTGTACGCGTCGAAGATCGTGGCGTACGCGCAGGGCATTCACCAGATTCAGGCAGGCAGTGCCGAATACGACTGGTCGATCGATCCCGGTACGGTCGCCGAGATCTGGCGGGGCGGCTGCATCATCCGGGCCCGCTTCCTGAATCGCATCCGTGAGGCGTACGGGGCCGACCGCACGCCCGACTCGTTGCTGACCGCCGACTACTTCCAAAACGCGATCGCCGGCGCGCAGGACGCCTGGCGTCGGGTGGTGGCCACCGCCGCCGAATTGGGCATCCCCACCCCGGGCTTCGCCGCCGCCCTGTCCTACTACGACGGCCTGCGCTCGCCACGGCTGCCGGCCGCGCTGATCCAGGGGCAGCGGGACTTCTTCGGTGCGCACACCTACCGCCGGGTGGACCGCGAGGGATCCTTCCACACCGAGTGGTCCGGCGACCGTACGGAACACGCGGTCTGATCGGGCCGACAGCCACACGCCACCAAACGCCGCCCGGCAGGGACCACAGCCCGGTCCCTGCCGCCGCGGGGGGCGTCTGCACCCGGCCGCCGGAATCCTTCGGACAGTACTCGCAGTGCATGGCGCCTCCCCAGGGACGACATGCCGCAAGCCGGCGTGCGCGAGGTCGCGGCCGCCGGCACAAGTCCGGCCGACAACCACCGGAAAATCACCACTTGTGCGGCCGAAGGGACTCGAACCCTCATATCCTCTCGGACGGCAGGACCTAAACCTGCTGCGTCAACCAATTGCGCCACGGCCGCGCGCGACCGACCCGCGCGACAACGCCCCGAGGTCGACCAGGCTTCATGCTAGTGCCCGTCGCATCGAGCGGCCGGCACATATCCCCCGCGACCAACCATCCGGCCGAGCCCGGGCCGACATCGAGGCGGCCCGCGACGCCCATCGCTCAGCGGACCAGCCGCCCGGTCGCCCGCCGCGCCATCGCCAACGCGCTCTCCCGAGTCGTCCCGCCGAGTCCGAGCACGGTGCGCGTGCTCAACCCCTCCAGCAGCGCGAGCAGCTCCGACGCGACCGCATCCGGGTCGTCGATGAGCAGTACGTCCCTGTCCGCACCCCGGACCAGGATCGTGACCAGGTCGGCCTGCCAGCCGAGGTCGATCTCGTCCTGCGCCACCCGCAGTTCCGCGTTGCCGGCCGTCCTGGCCCACAGCTCCAGCCACAACATCCAGCGCGGATCACGCGGGCCGACCGGCAGATACAGCCCCAGGAACAGGTCCAGCTTGCGATCGGCCGCGACCCGGCGCGCGAGCAGCCGGGCACGCTCCTCGGCCAGCCGGTCCTCGCTCCAGCGCAGCGCGGCCAGCAGCAGCTGATCCTTGCTGCCGAAGTAGTACAGGATGTGCCCGCCGCTGGTGCCCAGACGCTCCGCGAGGCCGGACATCGTCAGCTTGGCCAGGCCGTGCTCGGCAATCGCCGCCACGGCCTCCTCGAGCATCCGGTCCTGGGCGATTCGACCGTCGCTCCGCCTCGTGGCCACCACCGACACCCGCCTTTCGACCGCGCGGCCGAGCCGCTCGCGCAACGGCTAGACCCTATCCCTCCGCCGACGCGGACCTTGAACGACAGTCAAATTCCGGTCGGGTTCGTCACGAACTCTTGACACCTTCCTCGCTCGCAGCGCACCTTGAGTGACGTTCAAAGTTCTTGAATGTCATTCAAGGTCTCGGTGCGGTCCCCATGCCCGTGCAGCCGAGCCGCACACCACGAAGAGGAGGTCCGGTGACCCAGCCCCGCACGGACTCCGCAAGCGCCACTGTGAGCGCCGCCCCGAGCGCCGCCCCGCCCGGCTTCGGTACGGGGGTCGCCTCCGACGAGCTCTTCCAGGTGGAGACCCACGGGATCGATCCGATCCCGGACGACGAACGGCACGGCAGCGCCAAGGACGTCTTCTGGCTCTGGTTCGGCTCGAACCTGTCGTTCACCTTCGTCATCAACGGCACCCTCGCGGTGATGTTCGGCCTCTCCTTCTGGGCCGCCATCGCCGTGGTCGTGGTCACCGGCCTGGCGTTCTTCGCGGTCGGCGCGCTCGGCCTCGCCGGGGTCCGCACCGGCACCGCGACCCTGGTGATCTCGCGCGCCGCGTTCGGCGTACACGGCAACTTCCCGGCCGGCCTGCTCAACTGGGTCGTCGGGATCGGCTACACGATCCTCAACACCGTGGTCGGCACGTTCGCGCTGGAGGGGCTGTTCGCCAAGCTCGGCTGGGCCGGCGGCGACCTCGCCCGGGTGGTCGCGCTCGCGATCACCCTCTCGCTCACCTTCGCCGTCGCGATGTGGGGTCACGCCACCGTGCAGGCCGCCGAACGCTGGATGGCCTACGTACTGGGCATCGGCTTCGGCCTGCTGATCCTGTTCGTGGTCCCGGGTCTGGAGACCGGAGCCGCGCCGGAGACCTCGAACACCTTCCACGCGATCTCGCTCGCCGTGCTCGTCCTGGTCGCGGGCCCCATCTCCTACCTGCCGATGCCCTCGGACTACACCCGCTACCTGCCCCGGGACACCTCGCTGCGCTCGATCACCCTGTGGGGCGCGGCCGGCGGGATGCTCTCCTCGGTCCTGCTCGGCGTGGTCGGCGTGGCCGCGGCCACCCAGGCGGACATGACCGACCCGGTGGCCGGTGTCGCCGACCTGGTGCCGAACTGGTTCGAGGCGCTGTTCCTGCTGCTCGTGGTCGGCGGCTCGATCACCAACTCGATCCTGACCCTGTACTCCTCCAGCCTGAACCTCCAGGTGCTCGGTATCCCCTGGTCGCGCTCCAAGGGCATCCTGGTCAGCACCGCGTTCATCCTGGTCGGCTCGTTGTGGGCGCTGTTCAACGGCAACTTCACCGACAACCTGACCAGCTTCCTGTCCGTGCTCGTGGTGGTGTTCGCGCCATGGGGCGGGGTGTTCATCGCGGACACGCTGATGCGCCACTGCCGCTACGACGCCGACGGCCTGCACGACATGCGCGGCGGCGCCTACTGGTACCGCAACGGCTTCCATCCCGCCGGGATGATCGCGCTCGGCGTCGGCATCGTCTTCGCGTGCCTGACCGCCGAGTCCGCGCTGTGGACCGGCGCGCTGGTCGAGACCTTCGACGGGGACTTCACCCTGCTCGGCGCGGTCGTCTCCGGCGTCCTGTACTGGGCGCTCGCGCGCCGCGAACCGCAGTTCGCCGAGCACTGACCCTTTGACGACCCATCCCACGACTCACCCCATCCGACCGTCCCCCGGCCCACCCGGCCCCACCCGCACCACGTTTCCGCACCACCCCTGGAGTCACCGTGTCCCACATCGCCGATCTGGTCCTGCGCAACGCCCGCATTCACACTGTCGACCCCGACCTGCCCGAGGCCGAGGCGCTCGCCGTGCGCGCGGGCCGGATCACCTGGGTGGGTGCGGACGCCGACGCCGCGGCCTGGATCGGCCTGGACACCACCGTGCTCGACGGCGCCGGGCGGCGCGTGTTGCCCGGCTTCATCGACGCGCACAATCACGTGCGGCTCGGCTCGGACGACGCGTGTGTGCAGTTGGCGGGCGTGCGCACGCTGGCCGGCATCCACGAGCGGATCGGCGCCTGGCTGGCGGCCAACCCGGATGCCGAGTGGATCGAGGCCGAGGCATTCGACTACTCGGCGATCCCGGACGGCCGGATGCCGCGCGCGAGTGACCTGGACCCGGTCACCGGCGCGGTGCCGGCCTTCGTCCTCAGCTACGACGTGCACACCGCGTGGCTCAACAGCGCCGCGATCAAGCGGCTCGGCATCACCCGGGACAGCGACATCCTGCCGTTCGGCCGGGTGGACAAGGACCCGGAGACGGGCGAGCCGACCGGCTTCATCAAGGACTTCGCGATCCGCGGCCTCTCCCGCGACGGGCACCGGGCGCTGCGCGAACTGGGTCTGCCGTGGGCCTCGGCCGACCGGCAGTACGGCCGGCTGGCCAAGAGCCTGGACGACGCGATCCGGTTCGGCATCACCACGGTGGTCGAGCCGCAGAACTCGCTCGACGACCTGGCCCTGTACACCCGCGCCCGGCACGAGGGTCGGCTGCGCTCGCGCATCGTCGCGGCGCTGTTCCACCCGCGCGGCACCACCGCGGCGGACCTGGACGAGTTCGCCGAAGCCGCTCGTACGCACGGCGACGACCGACTACGAGTGGGCCCGCTCAAGCTCTACATCGACGACGTGGTCGAACCGCGCACGGCCGCGCTCCTGGAGCCGTACCGCGGTTGTGCGCACCACCGGGGCGAGACGTTCTACCCGGCCGAGGAATTCGCCGACCTGCTGGCCGAGTTGGACGGTCGCGGTTTCCAGTGCTTCGTGCACGCCACCGGCGACCGGGGCATCCGCACCGTCCTGGACGCGGTCGAGCACGCCCGTACGGTCAACGGCGAGCGGGACGCGCGGCACCAGGTCGTACACGTGGAGTGCCTGGACCCGGCGGACGTGTCGCGCTTCGCCGAGTTGGGCGTGGTCGCGTGCATGCAGCCGCGGCACTGCGCGCCGGAGATCGCCGGGCCGGGCCAGGACTGGGCGGAGAACGTCGGCGAGGAGCGCTGGCACAAGGCGTGGCCGATGCGGAGCCTGCACGCGGCCGGCGCGGTGTTGGCGCTTTCCAGCGACTGGAACGTGGCCGAGATGGACCCGATGGTCGGCGTGTACACCGCGCTCACCCGCGCGCCGCTGGCCGGGGGCCCGTCCTGGATCCCGGCCGAGACTCTCGATATCGAGACCACCGTGCACGGCTACACGATGGGCTCGGCGTACGCCAACTTCCTGGAGCACGAGCGCGGTTCGCTCACCGTCGGCAAGCTGGCCGACTTCGTCGTGCTCTCCCGCGACATCATGACCATCGCCCCGGCCGACATCCCCGGCACGGTCTGCGACGTGGTCGCGGTCGGCGGCGAAATCGTGCACACCGCCTGACCTCGATCCCCGGCCGAGTTCGTGAACCCCGGCGACTCCGCCGGCCGCAACCGCAGGTACGGCCCGATCACGCTCCAGGTCGGGGCAGCCGGTCGCGCGCGAGGGGACACGACACAGGGTTTCGCGCGAAGAGCCCCGATTCACCCTAAAAGTCGGGTGAATCGGGGCTGCCGGAATCCCGAGCGGAGCGGCGGGGTGACCTCAGGCCGTTTCGAGCTTGAGGTCCTTGATCAGCTTGGCGACGTGGCCGGTCGCGCGCACGTTGTACAGCGCCCGCTCGACCTTGCCGCTCTCGTCGACGACGAACGTCGAGCGGATCACGCCCTTGACCGTCTTGCCGTACATGGTCTTCTCGCCGAACGCGCCGTACGCCTCCAGCGTGCTCTTGTCCGGGTCGGCGAGGAGCGTCACCGTGAGGCTCTCCTTCTCCCGGAACTTGCCAAGCTTTTCCGGCTTGTCCGGCGAGATGCCGACCACGTCGTAGCCCGCGCCCGCGAGCAGGTCCAGGTTGTCGGTGAAGTCGCACGCCTGCTTGGTGCAGCCCGGGGTCAGTGCGGCCGGGTAGAAGTACACGATGACCTTGCGGCCCGCGTAGCCGGACAGCGAGACGTCCTTGCCGTCGGCGTCGGACAGGGTGAAGGCGGGGGCGGTGTCGCCCGCCTGGAGGCGGTCGCTCACGAAGAACTCCTCGGATCGCTCGGCAACGTACGTCGCCACGCTAGCGCTGTGGTCCGACCGATCCGGGCCCCGAACCCTCCGGCGCGGTCGCGCGTCCGGGGGGCGCCCCATTCGTCAATCCCAGGCAAAGAACGATGCGCGCGCACCACTGTTGCAACTATCACCCAATTGCGAGGCTTTTGCAATTAAGGCCGGAAGCCATAAAATCCCACAGCCGAATCCGGCATTTCGGGAGGGGCCACATGCACATACCCAACGGGTTCATCGACGGCCCCGCGTCCGCGGGAGCCGGAGTGGTCGCCGTCGCCGGGATCGCCGTCGGCCTGCGCGGCGCGCGTCGGGAGCTGGACGAGCGCACCGCGCCGCTGGCCGGCCTGGTCGCGGCCTTCGTCTTCGCCGTCCAGATGCTCAACTTCCCGGTCGCCGGCGGCACCAGTGGCCATCTCCTGGGCGGCACTCTCGCGGCGATCCTGGTCGGCCCGTACACCGGCGTGCTGTGCGTGGCGGTGGTGCTGCTGATGCAGGGCCTGTTCTTCGCCGACGGCGGCCTGACCGCGCTCGGCCTGAACATCACCATCATGGGCATCGTGACCGTCGTGGTCGGCTACGGGCTGTTCCGCCTGACGCTGGGCCTGCTGCCGGCGCGGCACTCGTCCGTGCCGATCGCCGCGTTCGTCGGCGCGCTCGTCTCGGTACCCGCGGCGGCCTGCGTGTTCACCGGCTTCTACGCGATCGGCGGGACCACCGACGTGTCGATCGGCAAGGTGGCCGGCGCGATGATCGGTGTGCACGTCCTGATCGGCATCGGCGAGGCGATCATCACCGCGGCCACCGTCTCCAGCGTGCTGGCGGTCCGGCCCGACCTCGTCCACGGTGCGCGCGGCCTCGCGCGCCCGCTCGAACTGCGCTCGGCAGGAGGAACCCGATGACCCGCGTCCGTACCCGCACGCTGCTGATCGCAGGCGCCCTGCTCGCCCTGGTCCTGGCGGGCTTCGTGAGCTACTACGCGAGCCAGAGCCCGGACGGCCTGGAGAAGGTGTCCGCCGACAAGGGCATCGACGCCAAGGAGCAGGACCACCAGATGAAGGACGGCCCACTGGCCGACTACAGCGTCAAGGGTGTACACAACGAGCGGCTCTCCGGCGGCCTGGCCGGCGTAATCGGCGTGGGCGCCACCCTGCTGGTCGGCACCGGCGTGTTCCGGCTGGTCCGCAAGCGCTCCACCGGCGCCGACCCGGCCGGCGACGTGGACTCCGGCGCGGGCACCGGCGCGGGCACCGGCGCGGGCACCGGCGCCTGATCATGTCGGCAGGCCACGGGCATCGGCTGTACCGGCCCGGCGACTCCCCGGTCCATCGGCTGCCGCCGCACTGCAAACTCCTGGCGCTGGTCGGCTTCGTGCTCGCCACGGTGTCCACGCCGCGCGAGGTCTACTGGGCGTTCGGCGCGTACGCCGTACTGCTCGCCGGGGTCGCCGCGCTCGCCCGGGTGCCGGCCGGTTTCCTGCTGCGTCGCATGCTCGTGGAGCTGCCGTTCGTGGGCTTCGCGCTGCTGCTGCCGTTCGTCGCGAACGGGCCGAACGTCGAGGTGCTGGGCCTGTCGGTCAGCCGTGACGGCCTGCTCGGCGCCTGGAACATCATGGCCAAGGGCACCCTCGGCGTGGTCGCGGGTGTCCTGCTCGCGGCCACCACCGAACTGCGTACCCTGCTGCTGGGCCTACAGAAGTTGCGGATGCCGCCGCTGCTGGTCCAGATCATGTCGTTCATGCTGCGCTACGGCGCGGTGATCACCGCCGAGATGGGCCGGATGCGGATCGCCCGCGAATCACGCGGCTTCGTCGCGCGCGACCTGCGGCAGAGCCCGGCGGTAGCCAAGTCCGCCGGAGCACTGTTCATCCGCTCCTACGAGCGCGGCGAGCGGGTGCACCTGGCAATGCTCAGTCGGGGCTACACCGGATCCATGCCGGTGATCCTGGACACGCGGGCCACCGGTGCCCAGTGGGCCGCCACCGCAGCGCTGCCGGCGGCGGCGCTCGTGGTGTGGGCGGGTGCGCTGACCCTATGAACGGAGTACCCCACATGAGTGAAGCAACCGGTGACGCCGCCCCCTCGCTGGCCGTCCGTGGTCTCGCCTACGCCTACCCCGACGGCCACCAGGCCCTGTACGGCGTCGACCTGACCATCGCCCGCGGCGAACGGGTCGCACTGCTCGGCCCCAATGGCGCCGGCAAGACCACCCTGGTGCTGCACCTCAACGGCATCCTGACCGCCGGCGCCGGCACCGTCGAGGTGGCGGGCCTGCCGGTGGCGAAGGAGCATCTGCGCGAGATCCGCCGCCGGGTCGGCATCGTCTTCCAGGACCCGGACGACCAGCTGTTCATGCCCACGGTCCGCGAGGATGTCGCGTTCGGCCCGGCCAACCTGGGCCTGCGCGGCGCCGCGCTGGAGGAGCGAGTCCGGCACGCCCTGGCCCGAGTGGGCATGGCCGGCTTCGCCGATCGCCCGCCGCACCACCTCAGCTACGGCCAGCGCCGCCGGGTCGCGGTGGCCACCGTGCTCGCGATGGAGCCGGAGATCCTGGTCCTGGACGAGCCGTCCTCGAACCTGGACCCGGCGAGCCGGCGCGAGCTGTCCGAGGTACTCCGTTCGCTCGACGTCACCGTGCTGATGGTGACCCACGACCTGCCCTACGCGTTGGAGTTGTGTCCGCGCGCGCTGGTGCTGGCCGGCGGCGTCGTGGTCGCCGACGGGAGCACCCGCGATCTGCTCCTGGATCGCGACCTGATGGCCGCCCACCGGCTGGAACTGCCGTACGGATTCGACCCCTCGTCGGTCCCGGCCTGACCGCTTCGCCCCCGGCCGTCGGCGCCACGGCACCCGGTTGACGCGGGTGCGGGGATGTACCTGACAGACTTGGGGAACACACGAGCGCAGGGGCCGGAGAGGACGGGTTGTGAGCGACCACGGGCGGGAACTGTCTCCGGCGGAGTTGGAGCGGCAAGGCCGGGCGGCGTTGGGCCGTCCGGTGACGGCACACGCTGAGCGGAGTCGGGTGGAGTCGGTGGACGGTGCGCACAAGGCCGACGTGGCGAACGTCGGGCACAAGGACGGGAAAGCCGTCGACAAGCACACGAACGGCGACCAGCCGGACCGACGCTCGCCGCAGCAGATCGAGCGGGACATCGAGGCGGCCCGGGCCAATTTGGCCGTGACGCTGGACGAGATCGTCGACCGGGTGAAGCCGGCCAATGTCATGGCACGCGCGAAGGACAAGGTCCGGGCGCAGTTCATCGACAGCGACACGGGCGCACCGCGCAAGGAGCGGATCGTGCCGCTGGCGGGCGGTGTCGCGGGGCTGTTCCTGCTGGTCGTAGTGGTGAAGAGCCGGGGCAAGGGCGACAAGAACGTCAAGACCGGCAAGACGGGTAGGACCGGCAAGAAGCGCTGAGACCGGCCGCAGTGCGACGCCGGGCGGACCTCGTGAGGCCCGGCCGAGGCGGAATCGGATCGGGACATCACACCTCCCGGTGACGCACGTTCGGCGTCGGGCGGGTAGCTTGTCGAAGCGTGAGTTCCGACAGGTCCCAGTCTTCGAGCAAAAACGCCCACGACCTCGGCGAGAAGCTGCCCATCCGCATGCTGCACGACCGTGTCCTGGTCCGCCAGGACGCGGCGGAGGGTGAGCGCCGTTCCGGCGGTGGCATCCTCATCCCCGCGACCGCGCAGGTCGGCAAGCGGCTGGCGTGGGCCGAGGTGGTCGCGGTCGGCCAGAACGTCCGCACCGTCGAACCGGGCGATCGTGTCCTGTACGACCCCGAGGAGCGCGCCGAGGTCGAGGTGCGCGGTGTTCCGTACGTCCTGCTCCGCGAGCGCGATCTGCACGCGGTCGCCGCCGAACGGATCGAGGTCTCCGGCGAGGCCACCGGCCTGTACCTCTGACCTCGGACCGACCGCCGAGAGATCCTCGTATCGCCGTCAACGCCGGGTGGTGAGCCGTTCACCACCCGGCGGCTTCGCATGCCCGCGGCCGATCGGCGGACCCGGACGGACCGGGGCGGGTCGGGCGCCTCACTCCTGCGGATGAACTCTTCTGCCAGGATGACCCGATCCGCACGAAGAGCCGGCCAAGAGGAGAGGGACAGATGCCGCGACGTCGGATCTGGATAGCGGCGCTGTGCGCGGTCGCGCTGGTGGGTTTCCTGGGCGGCGGCCTGGTCGGGGTGTTCGGCGGCGGTGGCGGTGGCGATGGCAAGTCCGCCGCGGCGACGTCGCCCGGACCGAGCAGCCCCACCCCGCCCGCGGTGGTCGCCGCACAGGTCAGTTCGCCGCCGACCACCGCCCCGCCCACCTCGGCGTCCCCATCGGCGTCCAAGAGCCCGCCGGCCAAGCCGGCCCTGACCGTGGGTGCCCGCTACGTGCTGACCCTCGGGGACGGCCGGGCGATGGACGTGAGCGGTGCCAGCGACCGGGATCGGGCGCCGGTGATCGCGTACCCGGCGGGAGCGGGCAAGGCGAACCAGCAGTGGGTGGTGCGCGACGCGGGCGGCGGCTTCGTCCGGCTGGAGTCGGTGCTCTCGCACAAGTGCCTGGAGGTGTCGGGCGGCCGGGAGTCGCGGGCGTATCAGGACGACTGCGGGCGCGCCGAGAACCAGCTGTGGAAGCCGCAGGCCAGCGGCTCCGGGGTGGTACTGATCGCCCGCAACGGCTCGGCACTGGGGCTGGGCGACCAGGTCAAGGGCCTACAGGGCCTGGGCCTGGTGCCGGCGGGCTCGGGCGCGGTGTGGCAGGCCGGCGGCGCCTGAGCGGGTTGTCGCCGGGCACGCGTCCACGCCCACCCGACGGAACAGCGCGCGATGCCCCGCGGTTGCAACCTCAGAGCGATCGCGGAGCACAAGCACGAGTGCGAGTGCGCGATCGGGCGGGCGAGAAACGGGCGAGGAAGAGGGACGCGGAGTGGACGCTGTGAAGCTGTCGGTACTGGACGTGGCGCCGGTGGGGACCGGGTATTCGGCGACCGAGGCACTGCGCACGAGCACCGAGTTGGCCCAGCGGGCCGAGCAATGGGGCTTCCATCGGTTCTGGGTGGCGGAGCACCACAACATGCCCGGCATCGCCAGCTCGTCGCCGCCGGTGCTGCTCGCCCACCTGGCCGCGCACACCTCCACCCTGCGGCTGGGCTCCGGTGGCGTGATGTTGCCCAATCACGCCCCGCTGGTGGTCGCCGAGCAGTTCGGCACACTCCAGGCGCTGCACCCCGGGCGGATCGACATCGGCATCGGCCGGGCTCCGGGCACCGACCAGGTCACCATGCGCGCGCTGCGGCGCGGCGGCGGCGCCGAGTCGGTCGAGGAGTTCCCGCAGGCGCTCGGCGAGCTGATCGGGTTCGTCACCGGGTCGTTCGCCCAGGACCACCCGTACTCGCGGATGCACGCGGTGCCCGGTCCCGCGTCCGGGATCGAGGCGGGCGGCGAGTTCGCGTCCTCCGAGGCGCCGGTGTGGCTGCTCGGGTCGAGCGGCTACAGCGCCCAGCTGGCCGGGATCCTGGGCCTGCCGTTCGCGTTCGCGCACCACTTCAGCGGGCAGCACACGCTGCCCGCGCTGGAGTTGTACCGCGAGTCGTTTCAGCCGTCCGAGGCGCTCAAGGAGCCGTACTCGATGATCGCCGCCGGGGTGATCGCGGCCGACACCCACGAGCAGGCCGAGCGGCTCGCGCTGTCCCAGGCGTTGTCCATGTTGCGGCTGCGCGGCGGCAACCCGGGCCGGATGCCCTCGCCGGAGGAGGCCGAGGCATATCCGTGGACGCCTGCCGAGCGGGAGTTCGTGTCGAACTACCGAGGCCGACACATCAGCGGCGACTTGGCCGAGGTGCGGGCCGGCATGCGGGAGTTGCGCGAGCGCACGCAGGTGGACGAGCTGATGGTGATCAGCAACGTGTACGGACACGATGCGCGGATCCGGTCGTACGAGTTGATCGCCAAGGCGTGGGGGCTGATCGAGGAGTGATCCGCCGCCGGGCCGTGGGGCGGCCCGGCGGCATCCGGGTCCTTCCCCGACTCGGAGCGGTTCAGCACATCGAATCCGCCGCCGGGCGGACGGAGCCGGGCGAGCGGGGCTGCGTGAACGGGACTCGGTGGACCGGTCTCAGCGCACCGTGACCTCGATGTGGTGGTAGCCGGTGGCGCCGTCCGGCACCACGTCCGCGTTCTTGGCGGTCTGCACCGCGCCGGTGCCGTCCGTGGCCCGGACCCGCAGCGTGTGCCGGCCCGGTGTGGCGTCCCACATCCACCGGTACTGGCGCCACGTGTCGGTGGTGGTCTGCGGCGCGAGCTCGGCGGGCTGCCACGGGCCGTCGTCGACCTGGATCTCGACCGCGGCGATACCTCGGTGCTGGGCCCATGCGACGCCGGCGACCGGGACCCGGCCGGCCTTGACGGTACCCGCGTCCCTGGGCGTGTCCAGCCGCGACTGGGTCTTGATCGGGGCCTGCCGGGCCCAGCCGAGCCTGACCCAGTAGGCGCTGAACGCGTCGAACCGGGTCACCTCCAGATCCACGATCCACTTGCACGCGGACACGTATCCATACAGACCCGGCACCACCATCCGGACCGGGAAGCCGTGCTTGATCGGCAGCGGCTCGCCGTTCATCGCGTACGCCAGCATCGCGTCGCGCCCGTCCAATACCTCGCGCAGCGGCGTGCCGATGCTCATCCCGTCCGACGACCTGGAGACCAGTTGGTCGGCGCCGGGCCGGATGCCGGCCTCGCGCAACAGGTCGGCCAGCGGGGTGCCCAGCCAGCGGGCGTTGCCGACCAAATCGCCGCCGACCTCGTTGGACACGCAGGCCAGCGTGATGTCCCGCTCGATCGCGAAGCGCTCCCGCAACTGCCGGTAGTCCAGCCGGATTTGCCGGTCCACCAGGCCGTGGATGCGCAGCTCCCAGTCCTCGGCCCGCAGTTGCGGCACGGTGAACGCGGTGTCGATCCGATAGAAGTCGGCGTTCGCGGTCAGGTACGGGGTCAGGCCGGGTTCGACCAGGCCGGGGCCGGCCGGTGTGGCGGAGCTGATCGGCGTGGGCAGGTTCCCGGCGACCGCGGCACGGGACTTCTCCGCGTTGAACCGGGCGTGCTGGAGCATCCGGCCGCCGAAGCCGGCCACCGCGGCGACTGCGGCGGCGCCGACCAGAAGCACCGTGCGGCGCGAAGTGTCCGGGGCCGGTTCGCTCACCTCGTCCTCGGGCGCGCCCGGCAGCGGGCGGGCCGGCGGCCGGCGGTCGACCAGGTCGGGCCGGGTCAGCAGGACCAGCGTCAGCACCCCAAACAGCGTGCCGACCGACACCGGGGCCAGATCGGCGGCTTCGAACGAGGGCCGGTCGGCGGCGGTCCACGCGGCGAACCCGCCGAGCGCGAGCACCCCGGCGATCCCGTAGCCGAGCCGGCGGGCGGCGAGTACGCCCAGTCCGGCGGCGATCAGGGCGAGCAGCAAGGTAATCACGGTCAGCAGGAACGCCTTGTCGCCGGTCCCGAAGGTGCGGATCGCCCACTCGCGCGGTCCCTCCGGCGCACGATCGGTGACCGCGCCGCTGATCGTCACGAACGGAGTGGCCTCCGGCCGCACGAATGCCGCGACCGCCTCGGTCACCCCGAGTGCCACCGCCGCCGAGACCACACCGATCAACGCGGCACCGGACCGACCAGAACGCCGCACAGCACACCTCATGCTCGCAAGGACTCGGAAAGGAGTCGGAAACGACTCGGCGAACGGCTCATGGAACAGCTCGCGGAACAGGTCCTTCCATCGTCGCCGCACAGCGGCCCGGAGGGGCGAGTCCGCTGCTTACCGTTGTGTGACGAAGCACCCGCAGCTTATTGCGAACATCCTGCAATAAGCTTTCCGGGTCGAGTCGCCGAGCCACCGGGGGAAGTCGTGACCACCGTCGTCCGCGAACACCTTCCGTTTCCCGCCGCCGAACTGGTCCGGGCCTGGGTCACCGGCTGGGCACCCGCCCGCGAGCTGCCGCCGCCGGTCGAGGTCGCCGGCGGATTCCGGTTGCACGTGGGCCTGCCGGGCCATCGGGTGCGGTACGTGCTCTTCGACGTCGATCGGGTGGCCGAGCTCGCGCGGACCCGGACCGCTCCCGGGACCTGGATCAAGGTCCTCGCCCCGGCCGAGCGGGTACGGCAGGACCTGACGCCCGCGTGGATCGTGGGCGAGCCGGAGTATCCGATGACCGGGCCGCTCCGGCGGGCGACGGCGAGTGCACCGAGCGGCTACACGATCGAGGTCGAGTCGACGGGCGAGGTGATCCTTGTTCGGCTGCGCGCCGCCGATGGCGACGTCGCCGCCTACGGGCGGATCGCGGTGACCGGGGAGACCGCGGTGGCGGACCGGATCGGGACCGAGGCGGCGCACCGGCGTCGGGGCCTGGGCAGCGTGGTGATGACCGCCCTCGGTGACGCCGCCGCCGCGCGGGGCGCCCGGACCGGGGTCCTGGTGGCGAGTTCGGACGGGTTGGCCCTGTACAGCACGCTGGGCTGGACGCGGCACGGCGTACTCACCCCGGCGTGGATCCCGGAGCCGGAGCCGGAGTCGACCTCGGCACCGGCTCAGCCCCGGCCCGCCAGGTAGGCCCGCTTCACCTCCGCCCAGCGCAGTTCCCGGGCGGGGGTCAGCCGGCCGCGCAGTTCGGCCAGTTTGAGCAGGTTCGCCTCCGCGTCCGTGGTCAGCGTCTGAGCCTCCGCTGCGTAGTGGTCGTCCACCAGCGTCTCGACCTCGGCCTCGTCCAGCACCGGCAGGAGCCGCTCGGCCAGCCTGTTGGTGTCCCGGTAGGAGCCCTGGAGCCGGAACGGCGGTTCGGTGCGGGCCGACTCGGACTGCGCCGCCGAGGCGATGTAGGCCCGGTTGACCGCCAGGACCGTCTCGCCCACGTGCAGCAGTCGGCGCAGCACGGCCACGATGCGATCCAGTTCGGTCGGATCGTACGGGTGGGCGAGCCGCTCCGGGCGCGCCGCGACGTCGCCGCGGGCGAGCCGGACCAGCAGTTCCAGGTCGCCGCGCTCACGACCGGCGATCGGGGCCAGGATCGGGTTCGCGGTCAGTGCGTTCTCGATGTGACTCAGCGCGAACAGCTCCTGCCTGCCGCCGAGCACGTCGCCCAGGTTCCACACGTCGGCCCGGTTGGCGAGCATGTCCGGGATCCGAAAGCGGGCGCCGGACTCGGTGTACGGGTTGCCCGCCATGCACACCGCGAACCGCTTGCCGCGCAGGTCGTAGCTGCGCGCCTCGCCCGCTCGAACGCCCTCGATCCGGCGTTGCGCATCGCACAGCGAGACGAATTTCTGCAGGAGTTCGGGCGAGACGTGCTGGATGTCGTCCAAGTGCAGCAGCACGTTGTTGCCCAATTCCAGCGCGAAGCCGATCTTCTCGATCTCGCGCCGCGCGGCGGCGTCCGGTGCGGCGGCCGGGTCCAGGGACGTGGTGCCCGGCCCCAGGGCCGGGCCGTCGATCCGGATGAACCCCAGGCCCAGGCGGGCCGCGACGTACTCCAGGAGCGTGGTCTTGCCGTAGCCGGGCGGCGACAGCAGGAGCAGCAGGCCCTGGCTGTCGGTGCGCCGTTCGTCGCCGGCCGCACCCAGTTGCCTGGCCAGGTTGTCGCCGATCAGCGGCAGGTAGACCTCGTCGATCAGCCGGTTGCGGACGAAGGTCGGCAGCACTCGGGGCGTGTGGGCGTCCAGCCGCAGCCGCTCGCGCTCCGCGGCGAGCAATCGCGCGCGAGTGCGCTCGTAGGCTTGCCGGGCGGGCACCCTGACCCGGCGGAACTCGTCGGTGCGCAGCAGGAATTCGTCCAGTCGCAGGTCCAGCGTGCCGCCGCGGGCCAGGCGCGGGTGGCTGCCGAGCAGGCCGGTCACGGTGGTCGTGAGCAGCGCGTCAACGGGGTGTCGGTCCAGCGCGTTGCCGCACACCTCGATCGCGATCGCCTCGGGCAGGTCCGCGGGCGGGCCGGCGTCGAATCGGTCGGTGTAGGCGCCGAGCCATCCGGAGACCAGTTGGTGGCGGGCTGCGAGGTCGTCGCCGAGGGCGCGCAGATCCTCGGCGAAGTCCTTGGCGGCTGGTGAGCCCGCACCGCCGAGCGCCGAGCGGAAGTCGGCGAGCAGGGTCCGGGCCGCGGCGCCGGTGGCGAAGCGCGGTCCGCCGGCCGCGAGTTCCTCGACGAGGTAGGTGCCGACCGCGTCGCCGGCGACGATCGGTGCGGCGAAGGTCGTGGTCAGGAACTCGGCCGCCCGCTCACCGAGTTCGGTGGCCAGATCGCGCACGGCCGGCACCGGGCCGAAGGTCTCCCGGGCCCGGGCCAGCGATTGTGCCCGGACGGTCCACGGACCCCGGGCATCCTCCCGGGCGCCGTAGGCCCAGAACAGCTGAGCCGCCGCCCGGACGTCCGGCGTGAAGCGCAGCAGTCCGGCGCCGGCCCGCAGCCGCAGTACGGCCGCCAGCAGCGCCGCCGCGTCGTGGTCGTGCACTCCTCGGTCGTAGCCCTCGCCATGCCGGGGCAGCGCGATCCGGCGCACCTCGGCGAGCAGATCCTCGGCCGACGGGGTGGCCGACGGTGGGAGGTGGGTCTCGGCCAGCACCAGCGCCGCGAGGTATTCGGCCCGGTAGACCTGCGGCGACTCGGAGCCGAGCGGCTGGCCCACAAAGGCCCGGTGTGCGGCGGGCAACGGCTCGCGCAGCGGCGCGCGATAGTCGGTGCCGGTGATCGCGAAGGCCAGGCCGTCCGCATCCGGGACCAGGGTCAGCTCCATCGGCCGCTCGTGCACCGCGAACCGGTGCCGACCCAGTCGTACGGTGCCCGCCGCGTCGTAGAGTTCGGCCCGGTCGCGCAAGGCCCGGGCGGCCTCCTGGCGAGCGGCCTTGAGCCGACCCTCCAACTCGCCCGCCCGGACCGGGTCGCCGAGTCGGCGCAGTTCCTCGGCGGTCGAGCGGACCTTGCCGACCAGCGCGTCGGAGGCGAACCAGGTGTTGATCTCGTCGGTGCTCGCCAAACCGGTGACCCGGCGGCCGATCGTGGTCAGGATCCGCTGCGCCGAGTCGATCAGCCGGGCACTGTGCCGGGCGCGCTCGTCCAACCGGGCCTGCTTGCGCGCGGAGAACGCGTCGTGGACGCGCTCGCGCTCGGTGTCGATCCGGGCCAGGTGCTCGTCGAAGGTGCCGAATCGGGCCTCCAGGTTCTCGATCCGGGCCAGCAGCCGGCCGAGTTGTTCGTCGCAGTCCTCGGGATCGACGGCGGCGGACAACGCGCCGACCACGGTCTGCTCCAGGAGCGCGATCTCGGCGGCGAATTCGGCGCGTTGTTCGGCGTCGAGCAGCTCGCGTCGGCGGGCCTGGAGCGTCGCGCGGGCCCGGTTGATCCCGCCGAGCACCTCGCCGATCCGGGTCAGGATCGCGGTGCGCACGGTGGCGTCGGTGCCCTCCAGCGTGCCGACCACCTCGGTGACGATCCGCAGGCCGTCGGCCTGTTCGTCGATCCGCTCGGTCAGTGCGGCCGATGCGGCGACGGTGCTCGACACGGCGGCCTCGGCGGCCAGCTCGTCGACGGTCCGGTGGGTGTCGGCGAACGCGTCGTCGTCGGCCAGGAAGGCGACCGCACGCCGGCCGGTCGCGGCAAGCTCCTCGACCAAGGTCGCGTCGAGGTCGTCCAGGGCGCCGGCGTCCACGTAGCGAATGTCCCGAAGGGTGGCCAACCGACCCTGTTCACGCCGGAGTTCGGTGAGCTGCCGGACACACGCCGAGGCGCTGTCCGGGTGTTCGCCACGCACCCGCCGGGTCAGCGTGGTGGTGTTCGCGGCGGCCTCCTCGACCGCGTCGGCGGCGATCCGCCGCTGGTCGAGCACCCGACGGAACTCCTCGACCACATCGCCCGCAGTGCTCCGGACGGCGGCCAACGGCAGGGCGAGCAGTCCGAGTTCGGGATCGGCGAGCCAGTGGTGGGTGTCCTCGACCCGGGCCGCGGCCGCGGCGATCGCGGCGAAGACCGCCGTGGTGGGGGCCATCTCCTCGGCCATCGCAGCGATCGAGAGGCAGTCGGCGATGCCGCGCACCAGCTCGGGGTTGCCGATCCGGGCCAGCGGGCCGGTGCCGGCGGGTCGGGCCGCCGCGTACGCGTCGGAGGTGTACGGCGTGCGCCACACCTGGAGCGGGTGCACCCGGCCGGGCTCGGCGCCCGCCACACGCAGCACCGCCATCGTGCCGTCCGGAAAGAGCGCCCGGCCGTGTCCGACGATCGGGGCGGCGGCCTCCTCGCGGATCACGTTGTAGGACAGCAGCACGGTGCGACCCTCGGCGCGGGCGTGGAACACGTACAGCACGTCCTCGCCGTTGGGCGAGCGCACCGTCGACTCGAACTCCAGGTCGGTGGTGTCGATGTCGAACGTGCGCGCCGTGCCGGTGCTCAGGTAGTAGCCGCCGGGGAAGACGAGGCCCTGCCCGTCGGGCAGTCGCCGGCAGGCCGCCCCGACGCCGTCCAGGCGCAGCACCTCACCGGTGCGGGTGTTGTGCACCAGATGCCGCCACGCGTCCTCGTGGTACGGGCGCACCCGCACCAGCAGCAGCGGGCCGACCCGGGCGTACTCGACGTCCGCGTCGGCCAGCGCCTGGAGCGGATCCTCGACCGGTTCGGCGTACACGCCCTCGGCGCTCTCGGTGTCGTCCACCAGCTTGACCGTGAGCCGGCCGTCGAGGGTGGACACATACAGCGTGTCCGCGACCGCGATGTGCGGATGCCGGCCCGGGGCGTGGTCGGCGCGGGTGCTCGCGGTCCAGGCGAAGTCGTATGCCGGCGGGAAGACGTGCTCGCGCTCGCCCTGGGCGTCCAGGTAGGTCGGGCTGCCGTCGGAACCGATCCGCCAGCGCAACACCCGGATGTCGGTCAGCCGTTCGCCGACCCGGAAGACCGCGAGCAGGTGTGTGCCGGTGTCGCGCAGTTGCAGCAGTCGGGCGTCGCGGAAGTAGCGGAAGAGCTCGGTGAAGTCCTGCCGGAAACGGGCGTCGTCGAGCAGACCCGGCACCGCGTCCGGCGGCGCCGGGGCGAAGCCGTCGGGTGTGCGCCGGTGCAGCGCGAACACGTCGGCCGGCCGGACCGGTTCGCCCGGATCGCCGCCGGCCTGGTAGCCGATCAGGAGCAGGCCGCCGACCTGGACGATGTCCCGGGCCGAGGTGGCGCGTTCGGTGTGCACCCGGTGGGTGTCGGTCAGGTCGAGCGTGCCGGCGCCGTAGGTGTGCACCCGGCGCTCGTTCAGTGCCCCGGCCCGCGCCCCCAGGTCGCGGGCCGCGCCCAGGAGCCGGTCGCGCAGGACCTCGTACGTCCCGGGCTCGGTCTCGGGGCCGCCCACGACCGGGGCTGGGCTGCTCACGTTCGGGTCGACTCCTCTGTCGTCACGGGTGGTCGGCGGGTTCGGCGACTACTTGCCGGCACCGTTGAGCTGCGCGGGGGCCACCAGATCGGCCAGTCGGGTGTCGCCGAGTCCGCCGGCCCGCACCGATTCGAGCAGGCCCTTGAGCACGGCGGTCTGCGGGCCGCCGCCGGCGATCAGCGCGCCGAGCGCGCCGGCCAGGGTGAGGTCGCGCACGCCGCCCGCACCCAGGCCGGTGACCATCGTGCCGAGGTCGTCGGTGAAGGTGGAGGTGTTCGGGTCCAGCCAGGCGCCGGCCATCGCGCGTACCGTGTCCGAGCGGCCGACGAACGCGTCCACGCTCTTCCCGGCCGCCATCGCGCCCATGATCCGGTCGAAGAACATGCTGTCCCCGCCGACGATGTCGATCCTGGCGTTCTCCAGGCCGGTAGCCAGCACCGTCGCCTGTGCCTCGGCGATCTGCCGGTCCACGTCCAGGCCGGCCAGTCGGATCTCCTTCTCCGCCTCCAGACGCAGCCGGTATTCCTCGTGCACTCGGCTGGACTCGTCCAGAGCGGCCATCGCGGCGGCCTTCTCGGTCAGGCCCTCGGCCTCGCCCTTGAGTCGCTCGCGCAGCCCCTCGGCACTCGCGAGTGCCTTCCTGCGGGTCACCTCCGCCTCGGCGTGGCCCAGCTTGGCCACCGCCTCGGCCATCCGCTCCTGCACCTCGGCCTCGGCCAGGCCGACCGCCGCCGCCTCGGCGCGCTTGCCCTCGGCGCCGCGGATCGCGGCCTGGGTGTCCAGTTCGGCGGACTTGCGCCGGGCCTCGGCCAGGGTGAGCTGCTCGGCCGCCCGGTGTCCGGCCGCCTGCTCGGCGGCCTCGGCCGCCTTGATGTCCTTGACCAGCCGCTCCTGCGCCTCGGCTTCGGCGCGGATGACCAGCGCCTGGCGCTCGCGCTCGGCCTCCTCCACCAGTCGCAGCTTCTTGATCTCCTCCTCCTGCGCGGCGACGGTGCGCTCGACCGCGATCCGCTCGCGGATCACCTCGGCGATGTCGCGCTTCTCCGCCTCGACCTCCTTGTCGCCGGCGATGCGGCGCAGCTGGGTCTCCCGCTCCCGGGCGATCACCTCCAGGAGGCGGTCCTTCTCGATCCGCTCGTTCTCCACCGCGATCACCCGCTCGCGGTTCTTCTGCGCGACGGCCACCTCGCGTTCGCGGTTCTCGTTCTGAACCCCGATCGCCTCCTCCGTCTTCATGTGTGCACTTTGGGCGCGCAGGCGCTCCTCGGCCTGCACACGCGCGGTCTCGGCCTCCTCCCGGGCCCGGCTGATCTCGATCTCGCGGCGCTGCTTGATCTCCGCGTCGGCCTGCCGGCGCTCGAGTTCGAGCACCGTCTCCCGGGCCTCGACGTTCTGCCGGGTCATCTCCTTCTCCTCGGTGCGCTGGTACTCGTTGGTGCGCACGTGCTCGATCGCGGTCAGCTCGGTGATCTTGCGAATGCCCTGGGCGTCCAGGATGTTCGCGGCGTCGAGCTGGCTCATCGGGGTCTGTTCGAGGAAGTCGATCGCGGCGTCGTCGAGGTGGTAGCCGTTGAGGTCGGTGCCGATCACCGCGAGGATGCGGTCCCGGAACTCCTCGCGCTTGGTGTACAGGTCGACGAAGTCGAGCTGCTTGCCCACGGTCTTGAGCGCCTCGGCGAACTTGGCGGCGAAGAAGTCCTGGATCGCGGCCCGATCGCTGGCCCGGTCCGCGCCGATCGCCTGGGCCACCTTGATCACGTCCTCGACGGTCTTGTTGACCCGGACGAAGAAGTAGATGTGGATGTCCGCCCGGATGTTGTCCTGACAGATCAGGCCCTCGCGGCCGGTCCGGCGAATCTCGATGGTCTTCACCGAGATGTCCATGGTCTCGGCCCGATGCAGCACGGGCAGCACCACGGCGCCGGTGAAGGTGACGTCGACCGTGTTCGCCTTGGAGATGATCAGGGCCTGGCCCTGTGACACCTTGCGGTACAGCCGGGTCACGGCCAGGAACACGACGAGCACGACGAGCAGGACGACGGCGACGAGCACACCGATGCCCACGGTGATGGCATCCATCAGTGAAATCCCTTGGTAGAACGGGACGTTGGTTGGCGAGCAGGCGGCTTCGCGAAAGGCTGGGTCGTGGCGGTCCGCACGGTTTTCGGGCCGCCACCGGGGGGCCGGGGTGTCGTGGCCCGGGCCGATCAGCGTGCCGTGCGGTCCGGGTCCAGCGCGCTGTCGAAGCGGGTGACCCGGAAGAACTCGCCGGCCGCGTCGTAGTCGAAGATCAGCGCGGTGCTGCCGGAGACCAACCCGCTCTCGTCCGTGCGCACCTGGAGGATCGCGGTCGAGCCGTCCTCGGCCCGGACCTCGGCCTGGCCGAAGTCCAGACCTACCCGACCGGTCCGGATCAGGCAGGTTCGGCCGACGAAGTCGGCCCGTACGGAGGGGCGTTCGGGCGGCAGGAAGCGCCGACCCAGGGCCCGCACGAGGCGCGCGGTGAGCAGGCCGAGACCGAGCGCCGCAGGAAGCGCCGCAGCGCGCAGCCACCAGCGGTCGGTCAACGCGGTCCCGACCAGACACACGAACCAGGTCACCGCGATCGCGAACGAGATGGTCACGGTGATCGGTACGCCGGCGGTGTCGCGTGGGTCGTGGCCTCCATGACCCACGTGGCCACCGTGACCGTCATGGCCCCCGTGGGCCCAGGGCCCGCCATGATGACCACCCCCATGGCCCCCGTGGCCCCCATGACCCACGGCGACACCGCCGAGCAGCACCAGCAGCCAATAGGCCGCCACCACGACGAGCGCGAAGCTGAACAGAACGGCTGGAAACGCCAGTGCCGCCCGCACGAAATCCCCCACCGTTCCACCCCCTCGGCCCGCCGTGCGCCGACATCGTGGCACCGGCGGCAAGGCGTGCGCATTGCCGGATGCCGGCAGTGTTGACGCCTGCTTGATATCCGGCACCGGACCCAGGGCAGGCATGATCGAAGCGGGGCGCGATCGAAGCGGGGCGCGATTAAAGCGGGGCGCGATTAAAGCGGCATACCCGGCCAGCCCAAGAGCCGGGCGCCCAGGGCTGCGGTCTCCAGGGTGTAGCGCTGGAGCGCGTCGCCGGGGTCGTATCCGGTCAGCGTGCGAATCCGCTCCAGTCGATAGGACAGCGTGCGCACGCTGATCCGCAACCGGCGGGCGGCCTCGGCATTGACGTAACCCGCCCCCGCACACGCGGTGATCGTCTCCAGGAGCGGGCCCGCGCCGCCGCGCGCGTGCACCAGCGGACCGAGCGCGCTGCGGACCAGGTCGGCCATCGCCGCCCGGTCGCGCATCAGCACCGGGAAGACCAGCAGGTCGCCGGCGTCCAGCACGCTGCCCGGCAGATCCAGCCGCGCGGCCAGGTCGAGCGCGCCCAGCGCCTCCTCGTACGACGACACCACGCCGCTCGCTCCGGAGTGCGGTCGGCCCAGCGCGACCCGCTTCGCGCACTCGTGGCCGGTGCCGGTCCGGGTCGCATATCGGGCGAACGCGGTGAGCACCGACTGCTCGTTGTCCGCCGCGATGCACACGAGCCGGCCGTCCTTGGTGGTCAGCAATACGTCGCGCTCGCCGAACCGACCGATCAAATCGCGCTCGACCCGGCGGACCAGCGGATGCACCTCGTCGTAGTCGCTCGTGCCCACGGCCACCGCGACCGCGTGCGCCCGGGCCAGGCGCAGCCCGAACCGCTCGGCGCGCTCGGCAAGCCGTCCCGGGTCGCTTCGGCCGTAGAGCAGGTCGTCGATGAACTCGCGACGTGCGGCCTCCTCCTGGCGAACCGCGAGCCGGCGCGCGTGCGCGTGCCCCACGCCGAGAGCGGCGATCGCCGCGTCCAGCGCGGCCAGCACCGCGTCCCCACCCCGGACCGCGTCACTCACACTCGGCGCACGCCCGATGCCCGGCAGCGTGCCCCACGCGCGGCGCGTCTCGCGCAGGTACAGCCCGACCAGGGGACGCCAATCGTGCCCGGCCTCCGCCGCCCGCTCACCCGACGCCGCCAGCGCGTCCAACTCGGCCCGACGCAGCAGCCGCCCGGTCCCGGAGACCTCGCCGAGCAACTCGGCCCACCCGTCCGCGAACTCGACGGATATTCCGTCGCCGCTCTCCACTCCCGGTCCCCCCGAAGCCCCACCACGTTGTCGAATATCCGACGCCGAAACGCTACCAACATTGCCGATTCCCGGCAGCGACCGGGCTCGAGTCATGGTGTGGTCGCGGCTGGGCACCCAGCGCACCGAACACGACGTGCCCGCCTGCTCGGCTCCTATCCGACGCCGCGTAGACGGCTGTTCGCCGAGTGGACGGCCGGCCTGCTGCCGACCGTGCCGGTCGGACTCGCCTCGGCCATTCGCATGGTGGTCGCGGTCGACTCCCCGGGTCCGGCCGCGTGGGCCGCCCGGCGCAATGCCGATCCCGTCCCTCAGCCGATCAGTTCGGAGACGATCGGCACCAGGGCGCGAAATGCCTTGCCCCGGTGGCTGATCGCGTTCTTCTCGGCGGCGCTCAGCTCGGCGGCGGTACGGGTGTCGTCGGCGACCCGGAGGATCGGGTCGTAGCCGAAGCCGCCGGTGCCGCGCGGTTCTCGGGTCAGGGTGCCCTCGAATCGGCCCTCCACCACCCGCTCGGTGCCGTCCGGCAGGGCGAGCGCCGCCGCGCAGGCGAACCACGCGGCACGGTGCTCGTCGCCGATGTCGGACAACTGCGCGAGCAGCAGCCGCAGGTTGGCCGCGTCGTCGCCGTGCGTGCCGGCCCAGCGCGCGGAGAAGATGCCGGGCATTCCGTTGAGTGCGGCCACGCACAGGCCGGAGTCGTCGGCGATCGCCGGAAGTCCCGTGGCCTGCGCGATGGCGTGCGCCTTGAGCAGGGCATTGGCCGCGAAGGTGAGACCCGTCTCGGGCACGTCGGGGACATCCGGATAGGCGTCCATGCCGACGAGTTCCACATCGAGCCCGGCATCCTTGAGGATCTGCTGGAGCTCGACGACCTTGTTGGCGTTGCGTGTGGCGAGTACGAGACGGCTCATGCGGCCAAGCCTAGGCTCGCGGCGGCCGCGGATCGAATCCGGACCGCCCTGCGGGCCTGCTACTTCACACAGATCGTGGTCAGGTTCTTCGCGCCGTTGATCAGCGGCTGCAAGTCGCTCGCACTCAGACTCCCGCCGTTGGCCGCCTTGGTGCTGAGCTGGGTGATCACGTCACCGAGGCCGTTCGCCGCGTTCTTCGCGTCGTTCGAGTCCAGGTCCTTGGTCTTGTCGTTCAAGGTCTTCTGCAGCTTGTCGAGCGCCTTGCCGGCGGCAGCCGGGTCGTTCAGCACATTGCCCAGCGTGGAGATGTCGTTGGTGAGGTCGGTGGCCAGTTCGGCACACGAAATGGCCTGCTGCGCCTGTTCACACGCGGCGGTGGCGAACAACGCGCCCGCCATGACGGTGGCCGCGATCGTGGTGCGCAGGACCCGGCGGGAACGGTACGTGGCGCGGAACATGGAGCTCCTCGTCAGGGACGGGCCGATCGGCCCGGTCGTGGCTGCCGCTGATCGGGATGATCAGGTGCCATGACCGTACTGGTGTCCGGCCCCGCGACGGGCCGACGGTGGCACACCCGATGCGTGCCGGTTGCGCGTACGTGACACTCGCAACCGGCACGTGACCACCATGTGCGGTGGTATGCCGGGGAAACAACCACCGGACCCGATTCCGGACGCTTCGGCGGATTCGTCACCCGCTCGGCGGTGGCGCTCAGGACTCCAGGGCGAGTTGCTGAAGCATCGTCAGTTCCTCGCAGCCCCGCGCGCCCAGGTCGAGCAGGCTGTTCAGCAGCGCGCGGTCGAACGGCTCCTTCTCCGCGGTGCCCTGCACCTCGACGAAGCGCCCGTCACCGGTGCACACGATGTTCATGTCGGTCTCGGCGCGGACGTCCTCCTCATACGGGAGGTCGAGCATCGGCACGCCGTCGATGATGCCGACGCTGACCGCCGCCACCGAGCCGATCAGCGGGTTGGCGCCCTTGCGGGTGAGCTTGCGCTCACGCGCCCAGGTCACCGCGTCGGCGAGCGCGACGTAGGCGCCGGTGATCGCCGCGGTCCGGGTGCCGCCGTCGGCTTGGAGCACGTCGCAGTCGAGGTGGATCGTGGTCTCACCGAGCGCCTTGGTGTCGATCACCGCACGCAGCGAACGACCGATCAGCCGCGAGATCTCGTGCGTACGCCCGCCGATCCGGCCCTTGACCGACTCGCGGTCGCCGCGCGTGTGGGTCGCGCGCGGCAACATCGAGTACTCGGCGGTGACCCAGCCCTCTCCGCTGCCCTTGCGCCAGCGCGGCACACCTTCGGTGACGCTCGCGGCGACCAGGACGCGCGTACGACCGAACTCGACGAGGACCGAGCCCTCGGCGTGGTCGAGCCACTTGCGCTGGAACGTGACCGGGCGGAGCTGGTCGGGGGTACGGCCGTCTACTCGTGACATGGACCCAGCCTAAGCGGTGCCAGGCGCGGTTTCGGACCGCCCGCCCGGCGCGCCTCAGACCGTGTGCGAGGCGTCCGGCAGGGCCAGCTCGACGGCGCCGGAGAAGGTCTTGCGGGCGTCGTCCAGATTGCGCCCGCGGCTCGTCCACGGCGGGATGTGGGTGAGCAACAGCCTTCCCACGCCCGCCCGTTCGGCATGCTCACCGGCCTGTCGGCCGTTCAGGTGCACGTGTGGCAGGTCCTCCCGACCGTACTCGAAGGACGCCTCGCACAGCAGCAGGTCGGCGCCGCGCGAGATCCGTACCAGGTCGTCGCTGACACCGGTGTCGCCGGAGTAGACGAGCGATCGGTCGCCGACCTCGATCCGGTAGGCATACGACTCCACGGGGTGCGGCATGCGGTCCGCGGTGATCCGGAACGGGCCGACCTCGAACGTGCCGGTGACCACCGTGCGGAAGTCGAACACGTCGCCCATCCGCCCGTTGTCGATCGCGCCCTCGACGTCGTACGCGCGCGCGATCCGCTCGTGCGTGTCGGCCGGTCCGTACACCGGCAGCCGAGGCAGTTCACCGGCCGGGCAGTACTTGCGGGCCACGAAATAGCAGGCGAGGTCGAGGCAATGGTCCGCGTGCAGGTGGCTGAGCAGCACCGCGTCGACCGAGGCGAGCGTGGTGTGCCGTTGCAGGGCGCCGAGTGCGCCGTTGCCCAGATCGATCAGGATCCGGACCCCGTCGGCTTCCAGGAGGTAACACGAGCAGGGGCTGTCCGGCCCGGGGAAGCTGCCGGAGCAGCCGACGACGGTGAGTTTCACGTGAGGGCTCCGAGCGCGTCGACGTGCGCGAGTTCGGGGCCGAGGAACCGGCGACCTACGTCGCGGAACTGGGCGGGATCGCCCGTGGTGAGGAATTGGTGGTCGGGCGCGGCCCGCCCGACGTCGCGCATCAGGCCGCCGGCCGCGAGTGCGCGGTAGACGTCCTTGGCGGTCTCCTCCGCGCTGGAGATGAGCGTGACCTGCTCCCCCATGACGTAGGAGATGACACCGGTGAGCAACGGGTAGTGCGTGCAACCGAGGATCAACGTGTCCACGCCCTCGGACACCACCGGATCGAGGTAACCGCGGGCGGCCTTGAGCAGTTCGTCGCCCCCGGTCACCCCGCGCTCGACGAACTCGACGAAACGCGGGCACGCCTGGGTGGTGAGCCGGATGTGCGGCGCCGCCGCGAACGCGTCCTCGTAGGCCATCGAGGTCTTGGTCGCCTGCGTCGAGATCACCCCGACCCGCCCGTTGCGGGTGGCCGCCGCGGCCCGCCGGGTGGCCGGCTTGATCACTTCGATCACCGGGACGGCGTACCGCTCGCGGGCATCCCGCAACATCGCGGCGGACGCGCTGTTGCAGGCTATGACGAGGATCTTGACCCCCTCGTCCACGAGCCGATCCAGGCATTCCAGCGCGTATCGGCGCACCTCCGCGATGGGCCTCGGCCCGTAGGGCTGCCGCGCGGTGTCGCCGAGATAGCGGATCGGCTCGTTCGGAAGCTGGTCGAGCACGGCCCTGGCCACGGTGAGGCCGCCAAAGCTGGAGTCGAAGATTCCGATCGGCGCGTCGTTGGATGCGAATGCCACTCCCCGAGAGTACGCAGTGGAGGGGTACGTCCCGGTGCACAACGGGCATGGGGGTGACCGACGTCATATATATGAAGGCGGCCTCCGGCCGCTCTCCTCGCAGGCTCGTCGATCACTGGTCGACGATCAAGTCGTGGGCGCCGACGCGCCGAGGGTGGGCCGAGTCGGCGTCGCGGTCGGGGCCGGCCGAGCGTGTGAGCGGTCGGCCACGCCGTCGATTTGGCGTCGCCGTCGGGCAACGGGGTGGGCCGGTAGGCGAGTTGGCGCGGCGCTCGTGACGGGCCGCGGCGGCGCGGCCGGCAGGCCCGTGGTCCCGACGCACGGGAGGGCTCAGGCGGCCTTGATCGGGCCGGTGGCGAGCGCGCGGGCCGCCGGGCGCGAGAGCCACCACGCGGAGGCCAGGTGCACGGTCGCACCCATGGCGCCGCCGATCGCCAGAGCAGGCGGGTTCGTGCCGGGCGACGGGTACGCAACGCCCTGGTCGGTGCCCTGCCGCACGCCCCGACCGATAAGACCCCGGGCAGCCGCTCCGCCTGCCCACCGGATCGCGAGCGTGCCGCATCGCGGCCCCGAAAACCGATCGCCCCCGGCGCCGGGAATCGGCACTCGGGGGCGACGGACGCTCGGGGCGAGGAGAGGGAACCCGTTCGGGGCGACGGAATGGGCCCCGCTCGAAGCTCAGGCCCGCAGGCCGACCCACACCAAACTCAAGCCCACAACTGACCCTGCAGGCCCTCGACCGCAGCCTCGGTGGTCTCGGCCGTGTAGATCCCGGTGGACAGATACTTCCATCCCGCGTCCGCGATCACGAACGCGATGTCCGCGGACTCGCCCGCCTTGACCGCCTTGCGCGCGATCCCGAGGGCCGCGTGCAGCACCGCGCCGGTCGAGATGCCCGCGAAGATGCCCTCCTTCGCCAGCAGTTCCCGGGTACGCCGAACCGCGTCGGCGGAGCCGACCGAGTAGCGCGTGGTCAGCACGTCGGCGTCGTACAACTCCGGCACAAAGCCCTCGTCCAGGTTGCGCAGGCCGTACACGACGTCGTCGTAGCGCGGTTCGGCCGCGACGATGGTCACGCCCGGAACCTTCTCCCGCAGGTAGCGGCCGACGCCCATCAGCGTGCCGGTGGTGCCCAGACCGGCCACGAAGTGGGTGATCGTCGGCAGGTCCTCGAGCAGCTCGGGCCCGGTCGTGGCGTAGTGCGCATCCGGGTTGGCCGAATTGCCGTACTGGTACAGCATCACCCAGTCGGGATTCTCGGCCGCGAGTTCCTTGGCCACCCGTACCGCGGTGTTGGAGCCGCCCGCCGCCGGCGACCCGATGATCCGTGCACCCCACATGCGCAGCAGCTCGCGGCGCTCCTCGGAGGTGTTCTCCGGCATCACGCAGACGATCCGGTAACCCTTGAGCTTGGCCGCCATCGCCAGCGCGATGCCGGTGTTGCCCGAGGTCGGCTCCAGGATGGTGCAGCCGGGGGTGAGCAGCCCGTCCCGCTCGGCCGCCTCGATCATGTGCAGGGCCGGGCGGTCCTTGATCGAACCGGTCGGGTTGCGGTCCTCGAGCTTGGCCCACACCCGCACGGTCGGTGACGGCGACAGATTCGGCAGACCGACCAACGGGGTGCGGCCCACCGAGTCGAGCAGCGATTCGTAGCGCATCAGATCGAGCCGCCGGCGACCGCCGGAAGAATGGTGACCGTGTCGCCGTCGTCCAGCTTGGTGGTGAGCCCGCCGGTGAACCGCACGTCCTCGTCGTTGAGGTAGACGTTGACGAAGCGGCGCAGTTCGCCGTTCTCTTCCACCAGGCGGGCGCGCACGCCCGGGTGCCGGGCCTCCAGGTCGACCAGCAGGTCGGCGATCGTGTCGCCGGAGCCGGGTACGGCCTTGGCGCCGTCGGTGTAGGTGCGAAGGATGGTCGGGATGCGGACCTCGATGGCCATGGATGCGCTCCTCTGGTGGTGACTCGAACGGAGAGAACGCAGTCCGGACGCGGGCCGCGCCCCGGCCGCTCCGGCGGAGACGGTGGAGACCGTGGGGGCGGGGGGATCGTTCGCATGCGCCGGTGCTGCGGGCTTGCCTGCTGCCTGGGGTGCCTGGGGTGCCGATCCGAAAGCGGGATCAGCCCACGCGCGCAGCGCGACAGAGGGCGCTGGAGAGTCGGCACAGATCGACGTGCAGGCGCGCGACGAGAAGCACGCCCGGGGCACCGCCCGGCACCGCTTCCGTCGTATTCACGCCCGCATAACGCATATGGTCATGCTAGCCATTCCCCCGGTCCGCTCCGATGTGATCTCGCATACCGGAACAGGCCATACCGACAGGTGAGACGCGGCGATCGCGAACGCCCACCATATCGGTCACACTCTCCCGAATCACCCGACCCGCGAAGCCGCCGACCGGATCAACCGGGCGGCGTCGGCCCGGAGCGTCGGCCCACCGGATCAATATGCCTCCACCACGCTGACCTCCTCCTCGGTGATCACCCCGTCGACGATCCGGTACGACCGGAACTCGTACGTCTCCTCGTCCCGCGTCGACACCAGCACGTAGTGCGCGTTGGGCTCGGACGCGTACGACACGTCCGTGCGCGACGGGTACGCCTCGGTCGCGGTGTGCGAGTGGTAGACGATCACCGGCTCCTCGTCGCGGTCGTCCATCTCCCGGTAGAGCTTGAACAGGTCGGCCGAGTCGAACTCGTAGAACGTGGGCGACCGCGCGGCGTTGAGCATCGGGATGAACCGCTCGGGGCGGTCGGTGCCCTCGGGCCCGGCAACGACGCCGCACGCCTCGTCGGGGTGGTCGGCGCGGGCGTGGGCGACGATCCGATCGCGCAGGGCTGCGGTGATGGTGAGCATGCCCCGAGCGTACTGAGCGCCTCCCGGACCCGCGCGACACCTCGGCCCCACCGCCCGTGACCCGGCCGCGGATCAGATCTTCATCGGCTTCCCGCGCCGCGCCGGGATGTATGCCGCCACCAGGAACACCACCCAGATCGGCACCACGTACAACGCGATCCTGGTGTCCGCGGAGAACCCGAGCAGGACCACCACCATCGCCAGGAAGGCCAGCACCACCCAGCCCGTGTACGGCGCACCCGGCATCCGGAACCCGTGCCCCTCCAGCCGACCCCGGTCCACCGCACGCCGGTAGCGCATCTGGCAGGCGACGATCATCCCCCACGTCCACAGCGCACCCACGGTGGCCACCGAGGTGATGTACATGAACGCCTTGTCCGGCACCAGCGCGTTGATCAGTACGCCGGCGCCCATCACGATCGCCGACACGGTGATCGCCATCGCGGGCACCCGATGCGAGCTGAGCCTGCTCACCTGCGGCGGTGCCTGCCCCTCGACGGCGAGCGTGCGCAACATCCGGCCGGTCGAGTACAGACCCGAGTTGCACGAGGACAGCGCGGCGGTGAGCACGACGAAGTTGATGATCGCGGCCGCGGCCGGGATGCCCACCCGGTCGAAGACCAGCACGAACGGGCTCTCCTTGGCGTGGAAGTCGGTCCACGGCGCGAGCGACAGGATGATCACCAGGGCGCCGATGTAGAACAGCCCGATCCGGAACGGGATGGTGTTGATCGCGCGCGGCAGCACCCGCTCCGGCTCCTGCGCCTCGCCGGCGGTGACCCCGACCAGTTCGACGCCCAGGAAGGCGAACATCACGATCTGGAGCACCATCAACGTCTCGCCGACGCCGTTGGGCGCGAACCCGCCGTCCGACCACAGGTGCGAGACGGACGCCTGGTCGCCGGCCTCGCCGAAGCCGAACATCAGCACGCCGATGCCGACCAGGATCATCCCGATGATCGCGGTCACCTTGATCATCGAGAACCAGAACTCGAACTCGCCGAACAGCTTGACCGAGATCAGGTTGGCGGCGAACAGCACGACCAGGACCACCAGCGCGGTGACCCACTGCGGAATCGAGGGCCACCAGTACTGCACATAGACGCCCGCTGCGGTGATCTCGGCCATCCCGGTGACCACCCACATCACCCAGTACGTCCAGCCGGTCACGAAGCCGGCGAACGGCCCGAAGAACTCCCGGGCGTACTCGGCGAAGCTGCCCGCCACCGGGCGATACATCAGCAGTTCGCCCAGCGCGCGCATGACGAAGAAGATCAGTACGCCGGCCACCGCGTAGGCCGCGATCAGCGAAGGTCCGGCCTTCTCGATCGCACCACCCGCGCCCAGGAAGAGCCCGGTGCCGATCGCGCCGCCGATCGCGATCATCTGGATCTGGCGGCTGTCGAGTCCCCGTTCGTACCCTTCTGTGTCGACACTCGGTTCGGCCGTACTCGCGTTCGATTCGGCCTCGGTGTCCGTCATGATGTCTCCCGTTCGTTGGTACGCAGGCCGTATTACCAACGAACACGAGGGGAAACCCGGATTCCGATCGATCCGGCGTGTCCCTTTTCGACGGATACACCGCGATCACCGGTGCGCACCACACGGCCTCGACCGCGACTTCGCGCTGTGCGGCCCCGGGCCCGCCGCAGCGCCGCGTGCCCGGCACACCGATCGCTACAGCGCGTCGAGCAACGAGTCCTGCAATCCGCCCAGCCAGTGGAAGACCGCGAACAGCCAGCGCCGCGGATCGTCGTCGGCCAGCTTGGCCTCGAACGCCTCCATGTCCTCGGTGACTTCGAGCCGGGTGCCGATCACCAGACGCAGGTCGTTGAGCGTGCCCAGCCAGGCCTGCACGCCCTGTGGGTCGAGCACGACGCGGTGTTCGCCGCCCTGCACGCGCAACTCCTCGGCGTCCGCCGGTTCGGTCAGGTCGACCAACTCGGCCAGGTCGGCCAGCACGATCCGCGCGTTGTCCCGCTTGCGCAGCCGCAGGTCGGTCTCGGTGTAGCGGCGGAACTCGGCCGCCGCCTCGGCGTCCTCGGCGTAGGCGTCCGGCAGCAGCCGGGCCAGCGCGGGGTCGTCGGGGGTGACCGGCGCGTCGGTCGAACCGAGCCCGGTCAGGCCCAGCTCGGCGGCCAGCGGATCGGTCGCGTCATCGTCGGGCGAGACCATCTCCACCAGTTGACCGCACAGATCGGCCAGCACTCGCACGTGCATGTCCTCCAGGACGATCTCCGGTCGACCCGAGCGTCCGCGCATGAAGAGGCCGTTCACAGGCTGTGCAACTCCCGGAGAGTGTGGGGCGGGAACCGGAGGGGCCGGCGGGACGAGCGAACCGAGCGAATCGAGCGAATCGAGCGAATCGAGTGAGTGTCACTAGTCGTGCTGAATGGTGGCCCACAGGCCGAAGCCGTGCATCGCGGTGGTGTCCCGCTCCATCTCCTCGCGCGTCCCCGCCGAAACCACGGCCCGACCCTTGTTGTGCACGTCGTGCATGAGCTTCTCGGCCTTCTTCTTCGGATAGCCGAAGTAGGACTGGAAGACGTAGGTCACGTACGACATCAAGTTGATCGGGTCGTTCCAGACGATGCACACCCAAGGGGTCTCCGCCCGGACGTCCTCGTCGGGCTTCTGCTTCTCGACCTCGATGGGAGCGACACTCATGGGTCCCATGCTGCCATCCGGGCTGAGCCCGGGCGAACCGGCTCGACGAGAGCGATCGGGCCCGGATGTGACCCGGGGCGTACCCGTCACCCCTCCCGTACGGCAAAATCCCGCCCATGTCCTCTGCACCCGCACCGGGTTGGTACCCGGATCCGGAGATCACCGGCCACATCCGTTACTGGGACGGCGGTGCCTGGGTGCCGGACAGCAGTCGGCCGGCCGAGGAACCCGGCCGGCCCGCCGCCGAACAACCGGACCGGGACGCACAGTCCGACACCCCCGAGGCGATCGAGCAGGGCGGCCGGGTGATCCGAGGCGAGGTGCTGTCCGCGCGTACCGGCGGGTTGTACGACATGTCCTCGACGGGCATGTACGCACCGCCGCCGACCACCGCGCCCGGACCCGCCGGCCCGAACGACGCGGGTGCGGCACATTCCGGCCCGACCGGTCCCACCGGCCCGACGCCCGGCACGACCCCGTCGGACGCCGGGGTGCCGCCGCAGCGCGCGGCCGAGGAGCCGGGTCCGTGGCGACCGGTCCAGGCCGACATCTTCGGCAGCAACGAGCGACGTCCGGCGAACCTGGGTCGGCGACTGCTCGCCCGGATCGCCGACGCGCTGGTGCCGCTCGCGGCCGGTGTCGCGGTCGGCATCCCGCTCGTCCCGGACGCGATCGAGCACATCCGCGACAAGATCGACCGGGCCCGCTACGAGGGCCGCGACACCACCATCTGGCTGATCGACGGCACCACCGGAACCGCGCTCGCCGTGGTGCTCGGCACCGTGCTCGTGGCCGCACTGCTGTACGAGGCGCTGCCCACCTGGAAGTGGGGCCGCTCGCTCGGCAAGACCCTGTTCGGCCTGCGTGTAGCCGATCTGGACAGCCACGACACCCCGTCACTGTGGCAGTCGGTGCGGCGATGGTTGGCGCTCTACGTCCCGGGCGTGTTCGTGGTCGGGGTGTTCGGCGCGCTGTGGGGGCTGTTCGACCGGCCGTGGCGACAGGGGTTGCACGACAAGGCGGCACGCACGTTCGTCGCCCGGGACTGAGCGGCACCTGTCGCTCGGCGCCGTCACCAGTCCCCCGCCCCATCCACCACCCGTCACCCATACAGACGCGACACGCCCTGGTTGCCGGACACGTCACGCTTACGTCAGCCTTTGTCCGCTCTACTCAGATATATGACAGGTAATGCGCCACCTCCGCCGCCGGGCCCGTACGGTGACGACCCCTCGGGCAACCCATTCGGGCAGCAACCGCCGCCCGGTCAACCTCCGCCGGGGCAACCGCCGTACGGGCAGGACCCGACCGGGCAGTATCCCTACGGTCAGGGCGGCCCCCACGGTCAGGACCCCTCCTACGGCGCCGGTCCCGGGGGCGGGGGCGGCGGTTACGGCGCGAGCCCCACGCTCGGCAGTCCGCTGCGGCGACTGCTCGCGCGGATCATCGACAGCCTCATCGTCGGCGTGGTCGCGGGCCTGATCTCGTGGCCGGTCACCGACAACGACTACAACGACGTGTCGTTCGGCGCGCAGTTCACCTCGGGGCTGATCTTCTCGCTGCTGTACTTCGTCTACGACGGCTTCCAACTCGACCGGTTCGGCCGCACGCTCGGCAAGCGGGCGTTGGGCATCCGGGTGGTGCGGGTGGCCGACGGCGGGCCCATCAGTGGATCGATGGCATGGACCCGCGCCGGCGTATACACGTTGCCCTTGATCGTGCCCTGCGTGGGCACGATCTTCTGGCTGGTCAACGTGTTGTGGCAATTCTGGGATCAGCCGTGGCACCAGTGTCTGCACGACAAGGCCGCTGGGACCACCGTCATCCGCGGGTCGTGAACCGGGACGGGTGATGCCGTGCGCGTATGCCGAGCACTGCCGTCGTCGTGCCGAGCGCGACCCCGATGCCCATGGCGACGGCAGCTCCCGCCACGGTGCGCGGCTCCCAGGTCGCCAATAGTGAGACCGTCAAGACGATCGTGACGAATACGCCGTAGCCGAGTCGGAAGAAATCTCCTCTTGCCACGACGCACCACCTCCCCTGCACCCCTTTGTGCACGCCCCCCGCTCTCACGCTACTGCTCGACCGGCGCAATGTAACCATTCGATTGCGATCGGGATTTATCGGTCTCGACTCCGGGCACCTTCTCGCGACCGGCCGAAGCGGTGATTTCGCCCAGGAGCGCCCGAGATCCGGAGAGCCCACGTGAACCCCAGGCACGTCACCCCTGCCGTCGTCGTCGCGCTGTGCGCACTGCTCGTCCTGTCCGCCGCACCGGCCGCGCCGAGCCGGGCAGCCGATGCCCCGCCCGAACACACCACCGACTCCGGGTCCTTCCTCGAACGCGACGACGACCTGCCGCATCCGTTCACCGAGCGACGCAGACAGCGGCGCGACGCGGCGGTGCAGGCGATCACCGAGAAGCCCGGACTCACCACGCGCACCGTGCCGGCGGGCAAGGCCGGCATCGCGGAGGCCCGCCCGCCCGCCGACGCGCGGGTGTTCGTGATCCTGGTCGAGTTCGGCGATCGCCTCGACGCGCCGAACGGGCAGCGGCACAGCACCCGGCCGGGGCCTCGGCACGGCACGATCCCGGCGCCGGACCGGGCCCAGGACACCACGACGATGTGGCGATCGAGCTACGAACGCGACCACTACCGGGACCTGTTCTTCGGGCCGGGCACGGCCGCGCCCTCGCTGGCGTCGTACTACCGTCGCCAGTCCGCGGGCCGCTACTCGATCGACGGCGAGGTCGCCGACTGGGTCCGGGTGCCGTACAACGAGGCGCGCTACGGCAACGACGGGTGTGGCCGCAACGTGTGCCGGGACGTGTGGGATCTGGTCCGGGACGCGATGAAGGTCTGGTACGACGGCCGATTGGCCCAGGGGCTGACCGCCGCGCAGGTCCGCGAGCAGCTGGCCTCGTTCGATCGGTGGGATCGGGACGACTTCGACGGCGACGGCGACTTCGACGAGCCGGACGGCTACCTCGACAACGTGGAGATCGTGCACGCCGGCGTGGACAAGGCCCAGGGCGGCGGTGAACAGGGCCGGGGCGCGGTGTGGTCGCACCGGTGGTACGCGTACGCGGACCGGGTCGGCCGCACCGGTCCGGCGGCGAACCGGTCGGGCGGCACGCCGATCGGGGACTCCGGGATCTGGGTCGGCGACTACACGATGCAGTCGGAGAACGGCGGATTGGGCGTGATCGCACACGAGTTCGGGCACAATCTGGGCCTGCCGGATCTGTACGACCGGGGCAACTCGACGGACGGCCCGCCCGGATTCTGGTCGCTGATGGCCCTCGGCGGGTATCTCGGCGACGAGGACGGCGCGGGCTCGCTGCCGGGCTCGCTGTCCGCCTGGGACAAGCTGCAACTGGGCTGGTTGGACGTACGCGTCGTGGATCGCACCCGCAAGACCGTGGTCCAGCTCGCGCCGAACCAGTCCACCGGAGACCCGCAGGCACTGCTGATCCCGCTGCCGCCGCGGCGCGGCAGCGATGCGAAACGCTGGTACCTCGTGGAGAACCGGCAGTACGTCGGCGCCGACACCGCGCTCGTGGCCGGCCCGTACCAAATCACCTCCGGCAAGCGGTTGGCGACCCACTTCCCGTACGGCGAGGGCGTGCTGATCTGGCTGTGGGACACCTCGTACACCGACAACGACGTGACCCGGCACCCCGGCGAAGGCCTGATCCTGCCGGTCGACATCCACCCGGCCCCGCTCCTGGACCCGAACGGCAAACCCCTGCCCACCCGATTCCAGACCGCCGACGCCGCGCTGACCGCCACGGACGAACGAACCTCCGCGATCAACCTGGGCCGCCTGGGCAACTTCCCATCCCGCCCCGGCGTCCCAACCTTCACCGACAGCACCGAATACTGGTCCGCCACAGCCCCCGACACCGGCGTAAAGACCCCCGACACAGGCACCAAAATCACTGTCGAAGGCCCCACCCGCACCGGCAACGCAACAAGACTCACAGTAGGCCCCACCCCCTGACCCAACCCCCTCGAAACCCCAGCCCAAACACCTCCATCGCCCCGACACCCACTTGAGGCCCCCCAGCCCGCCCGGCGCTTGAGGGCCAATCAGCCCGGCCGGCGCTTGAGGCCACCCAGCCCGGCCGGCGCTTGAGGGCAAACCAGCCCGGCCGGCGCTTGAGGCCAACCCGCCGCCGCCAAGCCCGAGTGCCTCAGGGCAAAACCGGCTCCCCCACAAGAACCACCCCGGCCCCCCGAAGCTCGGCAAGCGCATCAGCCGTGGTCCCCGCCGCCACCCCCGCCGTCAACCCCAACAGCACCCGCGTCGAAAACCCCTCCCGCACCGCATCGAGCGCAGTGGCCCGCACACAGTGATCCGTCGCGATCCCGACCACGTCCACCTGGGTCACCCCGCGCGACCGCAGCCAGTCCGCCGGCGACGTACCGTCCGCAGCCGCCCCCTCGAACCCGCTGTAGGCGGCCGCGTGCGCGCCCTTGGAGAAGACCTCCTCGACCCGCCCCGACTCGACCACCGACGCGAATGCCGGGTGGAACCGCGCCCCCTCGGTACCGACCACACAGTGCACCGGCCAGGTCCCCACATAGTCCGGCGTCGCCGAGAAGTGCGCCCCGGGATCCACGTGGTGGTCCCGCGTGGCCACGATGTGCGCGTACGCCGGCGTCTCCGCGTGCACCGGGTCCGGCGGCTGCTCGGCCGCGTTCGCCACGACGTGGTGCCGGATCGCCTCCGCGACCGCCGCCCCGCCCGCGACCGCGAGACTGCCTCCCTCGCAGAAGTCGTTCTGTACGTCGACCACGATCAATGCCCGGGTCATCGCTGCGTGCCTCCTCGTGACCGGCCCGTCGAGTCCGACGGGCCCACTCCGCGTCTACTCGTAGATGGTCGGAAGTACCGGTTCCCCGCGGGAGAGCTGCGTAGCCGAAAGCGGCAGCTCCTCACGCGAACGCGCGTGTCGCGCGCGCGCCGCCGACAGCGGCTCGCGCCCGACGATCTCCCCGTCCACGACCAGCGGAACCAACAATTCCCGCTCGCCCGGCACCGCCTCCGCATCGGCCCGAAACGGCCGCAGCACCTCGGCCTCGGCCACCCCGTCCGCGTCGTAGCGCCGCACCGCGCTCTTGCGACCGCCGTGACTCGGCTTGCCCGGCGACTTCTTGGCCACCGCCACCAGCGGCGCGTCAGGCGCGTTGCTCATCGCGCGCGCGACCAGCTTGTAGACCAGCGACGCGGTCGGCTGCCCCGAGCCGGTGACCAGCTGGGTACCGACCCCGTACGCGTCCACGGGAGCCGCACGCAGCGAGGCGATCGCGTACTCGTCGAGGTCGCTGGTGACCACGATCCGGGTCTTGACCGCGCCGAGCTCGTCGAGCTGGGCCCGCACCCGGTGGGCGAGCAGGAGCAGGTCGCCCGAGTCGAGGCGGACGGCGCCGAGTTCGTGCCCGGCCACCTCCACTGCGGTGCGCACCGCACTCGCCACGTCGTAGGTGTCCACGAGCAGCGTGGTGTCCGCGCCGAGTGCGGCCACCTGCGCCGCGAACGCCTCGCGTTCGTCGTCGTGCAGCAGGGTGAACGCGTGCGCGCTGGTGCCCCGGGTCGGGATCCCGTGCCGCTGCCCGGCACGCAGGTTCGAGGTACTCGCGAAGCCGCAGATGTACGCGGCCCGCGCCGCGGCCACCGCGGCCTCCTCGTGGGTGCGGCGCGAGCCCATCTCGATGCACGGCCGCCCGGCGGCGGCCGACGTCATCCGGGACGCGGCGGCGGCGACTGCCGCGTCGTGGTTGAGGATCGACAGGATCAGCGTCTCCAGCACCACCGCCTCCGCGAAGCTGCCCTCGACCACGACCAGCGGCGAACCGGGGAACCAGCACTCACCCTCGGCGTAGCCCCAGATGTTGCCGGTGAACCGATAGCCGGCCAGCCAGTCCAGCGTCGCCGGACCGACCACGCCGGCCTCGCCGAGGAAGCGCAGCGTCTCGTCGTCGAAGCGGAAGTTCTCGACCGCGTCGAGCAGCCGCCCGGTGCCGGCCGTCACGCCGTAGCGTCGACCGTCCGGCAGTCGGCGGGAGAAGACCTCGAACACCGAACGGCGATGCGCCGCACCGCTGCGCAGTGCGGCTTCGAGCATCGTCAGCTCGTAGTGGTCCGTCAGCAAGGCCGTGGTTGCGGTGTCCATGTCGTCAGCATAACACGATTACTCGTCAGTTTGACGATTACTCTCAAGAGTGGTGCGCATCACGGAAATTCACCCGATTATGGCCGCATTTCCACCGCTCCGCGCCCGGCGCTGGTCCAGCCGGTCCTCCTCCGGTGTCGGCGCCCACGTCGAGCCGTTGATGTGCGTGCCGCCGCCGACGAACAGCGTGTTGCCGGTGACGTAGCGCGAGTCGTCACTGGCCAGGAACAGCGCGGCCCCGCCGATGTCGGTCTCCGGGTCGCCCATCCGACCCATCGGATTGGCCGACTCGGCGACCGCGGCGGCCTCCGGGTTCGCCTTGGCGTAGGCGGCGAACGCCTCGGTCTTCGCCCCGGGACAGATCACGTTGGCCCGGATCTGATGCGGCGCCCACTCGCGCGCGGCCGAGCGGGTCAGCGCCCGAAGCGCCTCCTTGCCGACGTTGTACTCGGCGGTGAACCGGTGCGCGTTGACACCGTTCAGACTGGCGATGTTGATCACGCTGCCGCCACCCGCGTCCCGCATCGGCTCGAACGCCGCGCGCATCGTCCACCATCCGGCCCACAGGGCCATGTCCAGACCGTGCCGGAGCATCTCGTCGGTCTTGTTCTCCAGGCGATTGATCCGGCCGCCGCCCCACGCGTTGTTCACCAGCGTGTCCAGCCGGCCCCACCGGGCCAGCGCGGCCTCGACCAGGCCGACCGCGTCCGCCTTGACCGTGACGTCGGCGACGACCGGGAGCGTGTCGACGCCGAACGCGTCGGTGATCTCGGCGGCGACCCGATCCGCCGACTCGGCCCGGATGTCGTTGACCAGGATCCGGCACCCCTCGGCCGCGAACCGCCGGGCGATCCCGCGCCCGATGCCCGCCCCGGAGCCGGTGATCACCGCGACGTGGTCCTGAAGACGTCCTGCCATGGCGCTGCCTCCCACGTTGATCGTTTGCGTCCGTGGGTATCCGCAACAGCCGTACAAAACAAGGGCTTCCCGGCGTAACCGCAGGTCAGCTGGGACGCGACTGGTGATCGCAGTCCCGACACTTGCGGTCCCCGTACGGCATCGAGGACACCTTGCCCGAGCCGCACTCGGGACACGTGGGACCGTCCGCGGCCGTCGGCGGACGCCAGCGCGCGGCACACGAACCGCACACGTAGTCACCGACGATGTCGGTACTCACCTTGGTCGAGCCGCACTTGCCGCACTGCACCTCGACGTGCCGCCGCTTTCGCGGCGCGGCCCGGCCGATCGCGGCCTGGCGTTCGCGCTGCGCGGAGAAACCCCAGTAGGAGCGCAGCCGGTCGGCCATGTCCGGCCGCAGATCGGCACCTTGGCCGTACGGCGCCTCATGGCTCGGCTGGTCGCTCATGACAGTCACGGTAGGCCATGCCCGCCGCCGGGCGGCGCCGGTGCACGGCCGGACGGCATCGGGCGCGCGGCGCGATAATCCCGTCGACTTCGGCGGCTCCTCGGTTATCGTCGAGGCATGTGGATCAACGGACAGCGAGCTACCGGCGTCGGGCCGGCGAACCGAGCGCTATAGCGCCGCTCGGCCCGGCTCGGCGTGTGTACTCCCACCGCCCGCTGCTCTCGCGAAGGCCGATTCACCATGCTCTCGCCACAGATCCGCTCCACCTTCCTCGATTTCTTCACCTCGCGCGGACACCGCCTGGTGCCGTCCGGTTCGCTGCTGCCGCCCGATCCGAGCCTGCTCGTGTCCAACGCGGGGATGAACCAGTTCAAGCCGTGGTTCCTGGGCGATGTCGAACCCGACTTCCCGCGCGCGACGTCAGTGCAAAAGTGCGTGCGCACCGTGGACATCGACAACATCGGACACACCCGCCGGCACTCGACCTTCTTCGAGATGCTCGGCAACTTCTCCTTCGGCGACTACTTCCGGACGGAGGCGATCGGGTACGCGTACGAGTTGCTGACCGAGTACTTCGATCTCTCCCCCGACCGGTTGTGGATCACCGTCTACGAGGACGACGACGATTCGGCACGCATCTGGCGCTCGGTCGGCGTGCCGTCCGAGCGAATCCAACGCCTGGGCGCGGCGGACAACTTCTGGTCGATGGGCGTGCCGGGACCGTGCGGTCCGTGCTCGGACGTCACCTACGACCGGGGCCCGGCGTACGGCCGCGACGGCGGACCCTCGGTCGACTCGGAGCGCTTCGTCGAGTTGTGGAGCCTGGTTTTCATGCGCAGCCTGCGCGGCGAGATCGAGCCCGGCGGCGGCTTCCCCGTACTGGGCGGCCTGCCGCGCACCGGCATCGACACGGGCCTGGGTCTGGATCGACTCGCGACCGTGCTCCAGGGGGTGGACAGCACCGTCCAGACCGACCTGCTGCGACCCACGCTTGCGACGGTGGAGGAACTGGCGGGCCGCCACTACTCCCCCGTCGACCGCGAGGACCCGCGTCGGGTGTCCTTCGAGATCCTCACCGACCACGCGCGGGCGATCGCGTTCCTGCTCGCGGACGGCATCCGGCCGGGCAAGGATGGCACCGGGTACGTGCTGCGCAGGCTGATCCGACGGGCGATCCGACACGGCCGCCGCCTGGGCATCGAGGGCCCGATCCTGCCGCCGGTCACCGCGAGCGTGGTCGCGAACCTGGGGCCCGCGTGGCCGGAACTCACCCGTGCGGCGTCCCTGATCGAGGACCTGACCACTCGCGAGGAGGAGTCCTTCGACCGCACCCTCCGCCGAGGCACCCGCCTCCTCGACAGGGCAATTCGCCGCCGCCTCGAAGGAGGCCACCGCGACCTCCCCGCGGAAACCGTCTTCACCCTCTACGACTCCCACGGCTTCCCCCCGGACCTCACCCTCGAAGCGGCCCACGAAGCGGGCCTGACAGTAGACGACCCCCACCTCCGATCCCTGCTCACTCCGCCTCACCACCCCTGACCCGACGGCCCACGGGGGACTCGAATCCGAGTCCCCCAACCGGGCCGGCACTCGAAACCGACCCAAGCCCGGCGCCGGCCGCACCCGTGCACCCGGGCCGGCGCCCGAGGCGACTCGACCCGGCCGGCGCCCGACGGCAACCCGACCGGGCCGGTGCGCCGCGCGGTGGTGGCCCTGGTACGACGGACTCGCCATCCGCTACCAAGTCCCCGTCACCGGCACCGCCATCGGCGAATGGTCACCTCCCGGGGACCTGGGTCCTGTCCGGCGGATCTCGGTGGATCGGGCCGGGTCGTCCGGTGCGGACCCGCCGAGATCCGCCGGACAGGGCCTAGACCGACATCGTTTGCACCCCGACGACCCGCAGCAACGCCAACTGCCCCGCCGCCCGGCTCCCCGCAGGCGCGGTATGGACGATCACCCGCTGCCCCGCCTCGACGACCACGAGCACTTGACGCCGCAGCGTGATCTCCCCGATCTCCGAATGCCGAATCGTCACGCCTGTCCCGCGCCGCCCGGTTCCCTCGCCCCCGGCCCCCTCTGCGTCCGCGTCCCACAGCGCGGCAAACTCGGCCGACCGCGCGCGCAAGCGCGCCACCACCGCCGCGGGCCCGGGATCGGCCGGTCGCCCCACCAGCGTGGCCCGCAGGTCGGCGACGTACGCCCGGGACATCCCATCCGCTTCCGCCGCGCGAAAGCGCAACCGCGAGGCCGGCTCGGTAAACCACCGCACCAGCACGTTGCGCCCGACGTTCGGCCCCAGCAGCGCCACCGCCATCGCGTTCTGCGCGAGCACGTCGCCCGAATCCGACATCACCTGCGCCGGCACGTCGTGCAGCCGATCCAGGATCAGCAATATCGCGGGCGACACGTGCTCGTCACCACCGGAGGACCGCCCCGGCGGAACGTGCCCGGCCAGGTGGAACAGGTGATCGCGGTCGTTTGCCTCCAACCGCAACGCGCGGGCCAGCGCGGCCAGCAGTTGCGGCGACGGGTGCGGCCCCCGGTTCTGCTCCAGGCGTGCGTAGTAGTCGACCGACATCCCGGCCAGCCGCGCGACCTCCTCACGGCGCAGTCCGGCCGTACGCCGTCGGACCCCGTCGGGCAGCCCCACGTCCGCCGGGCACAGCCGTTCCCGGCAGCACAGCAGAAAGTGAGCCAGTTCCTGTCGATCGCTCATGCCCTCAGGATCCGACGTCCCATGTCCGGTAACCAGGGACCATCCGTCCCTGGATCACCGGTCCCCGGTTGGGCATTCCGCAGGTGACCGGGATGCGCAGGCAACCGATACGCACGCGCACCGGCACCCGCCGCGCGGGCGGCCGAAGGGATCAGGCGGCCCGGCGAATCGCGGTGACGAGTCGGGCGGTGGCCTGTGCGCGTGCCTGTCGACGGCGGCGCAGCGCGATCGCCGCGACCCGTACCTCTCGACTGTCCCGCTTCTCCACGACCGCCACCTCCGAACGAACCCGTCCCGCCCGAGAAGGCGACACCGTGCGCCCCAGCAGGGGCGACATCCACAAACCTAGGCGTCGCACCCCCCGTGCGGCGTCGCCCGGGAGTGCCGATCGGCCCTACTACCGAAGGACGACCCGAGCCCCGAGGTACCCCCGAGGCATGCCGCCCGGGAAGTACGCGATGGGACTTCCGGCGGAGCCCGGCCCGCTCTCGACACACATGGCAACGCCCCGAGCACACACAGCGACGCTCGGGTGCGCACGGCAACACCACGAAGCGCGCACGCCTGGTCCGGCGACGCGCTCGGCGATACCCGGACGGCCCCGGCCCGCGGCGGCGCCCCTACCCGGTCCCGGGCTCAGATCACCTTCCCCGGGTTGAGGATGCCCATCGGGTCGAACGCGGCCTTCACGCCCCGATGCACCCGCACACCCACCGGCCCCAGTTCCTCGGCGAGCCAGTCCCGCTTGAGCATGCCGACGCCGTGCTCGCCGGTGATCGTGCCGCCCAGGTCCAGCCCCAGGCGCATGATCGCGTCGAACGCGACCCGGGCCCGCTCGACCGCCGCCGGGTCGGTCGCGTCGAAGATCACGATCGGGTGGGCGTTCCCGTCCCCCGCGTGCGCGCACACCCCGATCACCGTGTCGTGCCGCTCGGCGATCGCGGCCACCCCGTCGAGCATGTCGCCGAGCCGCGAGCGCGGCACCGCGACGTCGTCGATCATGCTGGTGCCCAACCGTTCCAGTGCGGGCAGCGCGAGTCGACGGGCCTGCATGAACAGCGCCGAGTCCTCGGCGTCCTCGGCGGTGAACGCCTCGAACGCGCCCGCCTCGGTACAGATCGCCTCGATCGCGGCCAACTCGGCGGCGGGCGCCGGGGTGTCCACCGCGACCAGGAGCAGCGCGGCGCTGTGCTCGGGCAGGCCCATGTTCGCCAGCGCGTTCACCGCACGCAGGGTGGTGCCGTCCATCAGCTCCATCAACGACGGTGTGTGTCCGGCCGCCATGATCGCCGAGACCGCGCCGGCCGCCGCGGCGGTGCTCGCGAACTGGGCCACCATCACCAGCCCGGGCGGCGGCGTGGGGCGCAGCGCGAGGGTGGCCCGGGTGACCACGCCGAGTGTGCCCTCCGCGCCGACGAACAGCCGGGTCAGGTCGTAGCCCGCGACGCCCTTGGCGGTCCGCCGCCCGGTGTGCAGCAGTTGCCCGTCGGCGAGCACGACCTCCAAGCCGAGCACGTACTCGGCGGTCACCCCGTACTTGACACAGCACAACCCGCCCGCGCCGGTGCCGATGTTGCCGCCGATCGTGCAGGTCTCCCAGCTGGACGGGTCGGGCGGGTAGACCAGGCCGTACTCGGCAGTCGCCTTGGACAGGTCGGCGTTGACCACCCCCGGCTCGACCACGGCCGTACGGTCGACGGGGTCGATGTGCAGGATGCGATTCATCCGTACGAGTGAGAGCACGATGCAGCCGTCGACCGCGTTGGCGCCGCCGGACAGACCGGTGCGCGCGCCCTGCGGGACCACCGGCACCCGCAGTCTCGTGGCCACCCGCATCACGTGTTGCACCTGCTCGGTGGTCTCGGCCAGGACCACCACCGCGGGGTCACCGGCCGCACACAGGCCGGCCATGTCGCGCGCGTACGATGCGGCGATGTCCGCGTCCGTCACCAGGGTGTGCGCGGGCAGCTCCTCCCGCAGTGCCGCGATCAGATCGGTGGTCATGCTGCCTCCCGGTGTGGCCGTGAATGGCCCCAGGGTAGGCACCGGGAAACAGTCCCCGAGGGAGGGCACCTTGCAGATCGACCGGTTGGATGCCGCGCTGATCCGGCTGCTGGTGGAAACACCGCGGATCGGTGTCGTGGAGTGTTCGCGCCGGCTGGCGGTGGCGCGCGGGACGGTACAGGCGCGCCTGGATCGGCTGCGCGAGGCCGGGGTGATCAGGGGCTTCGGGCCGGACGTGGATCCCGCCACGCTCGGCTTCTCGGTGACCGCCTTCGCGACCCTGGAGATCCGCCAGGGTCAGGGGCGCGACCTGCGCAAGCAACTGGAGTGCGTGGCGCAGGTGCTCGAAGTGCACGCGATCACCGGCCGGGGCGACCTGCTGTGCCGGATCGTCGCGCGCTCGAACGAGGACCTGCAACGGGTGATCGAGCAGATCATCGAACTGGACGGCGTGGTCCGCGCGTCCACCACGGTCGCGCTGGAGAACCCGGTGCCCTACCGGGTGCTGCCGCTGGTGGAGTGCGCGGTGACGGAGGGGTGAAGGTCGCGCCCGCGCCGGCGGTACGGCGCGCCGACGGTACGGGTCGGACTGCGGCAGTCAGGTGCGAGCGGCGACCGCGGCGGAGCCCGGCGGACGGGTGACGGGGCACCGGAACGGGTCACGAATCCGCACGCTCGGCCCATCGTGCGTTTCCCGGTAGGGCGACGGCGGTAACCGTCTACGGTCATCACCAGAATCGCGGGAAGGGCCGCCTTGAGCTTCCGGGACTACGTCTCCAGCCGCCGCGAGCAGCTCTGGATCGAGACCTGGATGCACGCGAGCGCCGCGTTCCAGTGCATGGTGATCGCGACCCTGATCGGGGTCGTGGTCGCGATCGCGACTCAGCCCAGCCGGCCCTCAAGGCCACTCAGCCCGGCCGGCGCTTGAGGCCAAGCAGCCCGGCCGGCGCTTGAGGCCAAGCAGCCCGGCCGGCGCTTGAGGCCAAATCCCCAACGTCAACAAGAGGCCACCTTGCCCCCGGCATCCAACGCATGGAGCGCCTCGACCGCCCCCGAGAGCGTCTCGACCGGAACCAGCCGAAGCCCCTCGGACCCCACCCGCCCGGCCTCCGCACACTCCCCCTTGGGCAAAACAAAAACCGTCGCACCGGCCCGCTTCGCACCAAGCAGCTTCATCGGCAGCCCACCGATCTCGCCGACCTTGCCGTCCGCATCGATCGCCCCTGTGCCGGCTATCGTCCGCCCGCCGGTGAGTTGGCCCTCGGTCAGCTTGTCCACGATGCCGAGCGCGAAGAACAACCCCGCGCTCGGCCCGCCGACATCGCTCAGGTGCAGCGTGACCTTGACCTGGTCGGGCGACTTGCCGAGGTACTTGAGCGCCGCGACGGTCGCGGCATCCTGCGACTTGACCATGTCCTTGACGTTGGTCTCGACGACCTGCTCGACCGACTTGCCGTCCGGGTAGATGGACTTCCGCGGCACGACCGACTCGTCCGTGTCCCACCACGCATCGATCAGCGATGCCAGCCGATGCTTCTCGTCGCGTCCGCTCGCGTGGATCGTGGTCAGCAGCAGGTGCCCGGTCGTCGGGTACACCGCGACGGGGCCGGAGATCTCGACCACCGGCCGCCCCCCGTCCTCGCCGAGCGTGTCGGCCACCGATCCCGGCGTGATCAGGACGTACGGCATCGGCACCAGGAACGCGAATCCGAACAGGATCGCGACGAGGAGCAGGGACACCGGGAGGGTGAGCTTGGTACGGGCCACGCCTGGCATTAAACACGGCGCGGCCCCGCACGCCGTACCGGACTCGCCTCACCGGGACGCGGTCGGCGATCCGAGTCTCGCCACCACGCCCGCGCTACGCGGCGGAAACCCGCACTCCGCCCAGCTCGTCGGACAGTTCGGCCGCCGCCTCGGCCACCCGGCGGCCCAGCCGCTCGGTGTCCAGGTTGCCGAGCGAGACGATCCCGACACTCGACTCGACCGCTGCGAGATCCGGCACCGAGGCCGCGATCCCGGGCACCGTGTGCCGACCGTCGCCGGGGGCGTACACGTAGGACCTGGGCCCGTCCAGGCCCGCCGTCACACGGCGCGCAGCCAGGATGGCCAGACCCGCGGCCCCCGCGTCCAGCGCGTGCCGCGAACCGACCCGGTAGGCCACGTGGTAGTCGGTCCAGGTGGGCTCGGCCACCGCTACCACCAAGGCCTCCATGCCGTCCACGATGGTCAGGTGTGCGGTGGCGCCGGTCTCCTCGGCGAGTCGGCGCAGACAGGGCACCGCCGCGTCGCGAACCAGGGGGTGTGCCCGACGGGCCAGTTGCAGCGCGCCCAGACCGAGTTTGGTGCGTCCGCTCTCGTCGCGCCGGACGAGGCCGTGCTGTTCGAGCGTGGCGAGGATGCGGTAGACGACGGTGCGGTTGACGCCGAGTGCGGCGGCCATGTCGTGTACCGACAAGCCGTCCGAGGCATCGGCGAGCAGTTCGAGGACCTTGAGACCTCGGTCCAGGGTCTGTGACGTTTCGGCGACCACCGGCCCCCCTCCCTTCGCGTGACGTTGCATTACGTCCAGCGGCGTTCGATCCCCGAACGAAACACCACATTCGCGAGGCTGTGCGGCGCCAGGTCATGGGGCCAGGACACGTACTCGTCACCACTCGGCGGGCAGGCCGAACGGATTCCCACGCCCGCGAAGGACGGTTTCTCCTTCGCGGAGCGTCGGAAGATCACGCTAACCAGAGGGGGCAGTTTTGGCACTGGATATCCGGGATACGGACAGGAAAAATATCCGCTGAACCGGGATGTACTACACATACTTCACAAATCGCAAAATGCGATCCTGGACACGTGTCCTCAAGAGCGGGGCGGGGCAAGCCCGTACTCATCAGCCGGACACACCGTCCCAACCCATGAGATCGACGCCCGGCTCGGTACCCGAACCCGCGCTCGCGACCGAGCTTCGATCGACACCTGCGATGGGGCTTCGGCCCGCTCCCACGGCCCGGCTGCGATCCGCACCGGCGCGGGCTTGCACGCGCCGTCGGGGTCGAGGCCGCCCGCCCGGGGCCGGCTCCACGTCAGCGGCCCGGCTCGGCC
>NZ_JBEXCV010000031.1:0-67756 GCF_040605455.1 Embleya sp. NPDC005575
CCCGACTCTTTTCCTTTTTTACGCTTGCCTTTCGCTCACAGCTGGTTGGCCGGATCACATAAGTGATCCGGCCTTCTCATGGAGCGGACGACGAGATTCGAACTCGCGACCCTCACCTTGGCAAGGTGATGCTCTACCAACTGAGCCACGTCCGCACGACTCGGGGTTTCGGCCCCGCGTTGTGTCCCCAACCCTACCCGATCCGCGGAGGTGGTTGCCACCGACCTCGGTTCGAGGGGTCGAGCAGAGCAGGCGACAGGAATCGAACACTGCGTCTCCCCCTTGGAAAGGGGGCGCTCTACCACTGAGCTACGCCTGCGTGTGTTCCCCGGTTTCCCGGGTGCAAGAGAACTCTATAGGACCCCCGGGGGTGCCCAGTACGCTCCGAAGTTGCTTCGTTACAAATGTCCGACTTTGCCGGAAAAGTTCTTTCGCGGGTGTCCCGATCCCCGTCCTGCCGACGGACGCAGGACGGGGACGGAAGGCCCGGCCGGGCGTGGATCGTGCCGGGTGCCGGGAGGGTGGGGTGTCGTCAGTTGGCGGTGTTGGCAGCCTCGAATTCCGCGTACACGCGGGCCGGGATGCGCCCGCGGGCGGGCACGTCCATGCCGCGCGCTCGAGCCCAGGCCCGCACCGCCGCGGGGTCGGAGGCGACCGTCGTCTGACGGAACGGCTTTCCCGTGCGCGCGGTTCGCCGGGCGACCGCGAGATAAGGGGCGAGGGCATCCCGCATCTGCTGAACGTGCTCTTCCGAAAGGTCGATTTCATACGACTTGCCGTCGAGGCCGAAACGGATGGTTTCCGTGGCCTCGCTTCCGTCGATGTCGTCGTGCAGGCTGACGACTACACGCTGGGCCATGGCGGTGTCCTCTCGGGTGATAGCACCGAGGCGAAAAACAAAACTACATTGCCGAGTCTAGGCGCTAAACGCGAACCGTCGCGGTGTGGTCCGCAGTTCTTCGGTTCGGTAAGCGCTAATTTACCGGTCGGCGATTCGTTTTCACGATACGCGAGATATTCCTCTCGCCGCGCGCGGGTGGGCGTGTCCATCCGCCGACGAGTGAAGGATCCACAGCCTGTGGATAACATCCGGTCATGTCGACGATCCGAGAGAGCCAAGTGAGGCACATTGCCCGTTTGAAGGCGATTTATTGACATCGAGGCTTGGCGAACCCGCCTGTGGACAACCCCAGAACTGTGGATAACTCGGCGTCGGGGCGGTCGCCCGGAGGCGGCCGGTACCCTGATACCGCCGATCCATCGGGTGCCGGCGTCGACCGGCCCGATCCAGCAGCAGGGTCCGAACCCCCGTATCCCGGATACGGACCGGCCCGAACCATCACAGTGGGAGTGCCTGTGGCACGCGTCGTCGTCGACGTCATGCTCAAGCCGGAAATCCTCGATCCCCAGGGGCAGGCCGTGCAGCGCGCGCTGCCGCGTCTGGGATTCGACGGAATCACCGACGTCCGCCAAGGCAAGCGTTTCGAACTGGAGCTGGAGGGGCCGGCCGACGAGGCCGCCCTCGCCCGCATCCGCGAAGCCGCCGAGTCGTTTCTCGCCAACACCGTGATCGAGGACTTCGTGGTCCGCGTCGAGGCGGAGGAGGGGAAGTGACGATCCGCGTCGGCGTCGTCACCTTCCCCGGCTCGCTCGACGACCGCGACGCCCAGCGCGCGGTGCGCATCGCCGGTGCCGAGCCGGTTGCGCTGTGGCACAAGGACAAGAACCTCCAGCAGGTCGACGCGGTCGTCCTGCCCGGTGGATTCTCCTACGGCGACTACCTGCGTTGCGGCGCGATCTCGCGCTTCTCGCCGGTCATGGAATCGGTGATCGAGCAGGCGCAGGCCGGCCTTCCGGTATTGGGCATCTGCAACGGTTTCCAAATTCTTTGCGAATCCCACCTGCTGCCGGGCGCGCTCACCCGCAACGATCACCTGCACTTCATCTGCCGTGACCAAAAGTTGCGCATCGAGAACGTGTCCAGCGCATGGACGTCGGACTTCGAGCAGGGGCAGGAGATCACCGTTCCGCTCAAGAACGGTGAAGGCGGTTTCGTCGCCGACGAGCACACCCTGGACATGCTGGAGGCCGAGGGCCGCGTGGTCGCGCGATACCTCGACGTCAACCCGAACGGATCGCGTCGCGACATCGCCGGCATCAGCAACGCCGCCGGAAATGTGGTCGGCCTGATGCCGCACCCCGAGCACGCGGTCGAGCCGCTGACCGGCCCGACGACCGAGGGCCTTCCGTTCTTCACCTCGATCCTGAAGCGCCTGGTGAACGCCTGATGAGCCTGGACACCGTCAAGAACGCGGTCGACCACCCCGAGGTCGAGCAGCCCTTCGCCGAACTCGGCCTCAAGCCGGACGAGTACGCGCGCATCCTGGAGATCCTCGGCCGCCGGCCGACCTCGTCCGAGCTGGCGATGTACTCGGTGATGTGGTCCGAGCACTGCTCGTACAAGTCGAGCAAGGTGCACCTGCGCCAGTTCGGCGACAAGATGCCCGAGAACGACGCGATGCTCGTGGGCATCGGCGAGAACGCCGGCGTCGTCGACGTCGGCCAGGGCTACGCGGTGACCTTCAAGGTCGAGTCGCACAACCACCCCTCCTACGTGGAGCCCTACCAGGGCGCCGCGACCGGCATCGGTGGCATCGTGCGCGACATCCTGGCGATGGGTGCCCGCCCGGTCGCGGTGATGGACCCGCTGCGATTCGGCGCGGCCGAGCACCCCGACACCCGGCGGGTGCTGCCCGGCGTGGTCGCGGGCATCGGCGGCTACGGCAACTGCCTGGGCCTGCCCAACATCGGCGGCGAGATCGTCTTCGACCCCTGTTACCAGGGCAACCCGCTGGTCAACGCCCTGTGTGTGGGCGTGATGAAGCACGAGGACATCCACCTCGCGCAGGCCTCGGGCGCGGGCAACCTGGTGATCCTGTACGGCGCCCGCACCGGCGGCGACGGGATCGGCGGCGTCTCGGTCCTGGCCTCGGAGACCTTCGACGCAGACGGCCCGGCCAAGCGCCCGGCCGTCCAGGTCGGCGACCCGTTCCAGGAGAAGCTGCTGATCGAGTGCACCCTGGAGCTGTTCCGCGAGCACCTGGTCGCGGGCATCCAGGACCTCGGTGGTGCGGGTCTGTCCTGCGCCACCTCCGAGCTGGCCTCGGCCGGTTCCGGCGGCATGCGGGTCGAGCTGGACACCGTCCCGCTGCGCGACCACACGCTCTCGCCCGAAGAGATCCTGATGAGCGAGTCGCAGGAGCGCATGTGCGCGGTCGTGGAGCCGGCCCACGTGGCCCGTTTCATGGAGATCTGTGACAAGTGGGACGTGATCGCCACCGTCGTCGGCGAGGTCACCGAGGGCGACCGGCTGGAGATCTACTGGCACGGCGAGCAGATCGTCGATGTGCCGCCGCGCACCGTCGCGCACGAGGGTCCCGTCTACGAGCGCCCGTACGCCCGCCCCCAGTGGCAGGACACGCTCCAGGCGGACGCCGCCGAGCGGCTGCCCCGCCCGGGTACGGCCGAGGAGCTCAAGGCCACCCTGCTGAAGGTGGTCGCGTCGCCGAACCTGGCGGACAAGTCGTGGGTCACCGCGCAGTACGACAAGTACGTGCTCGGCAACACCGTGCTGGCCCAGCCGGAGGACTCCGGCATGGTCCGGATCGACGAGGAGAGCGGCCTGGGCGTCGCGCTCGCCACCGACGGCAACGGCCGCTTCTGCAAGCTCGACCCGTACACCGGCGCGCAGCTCGCACTGGCCGAGGCCTACCGCAACGTGGCCACCACCGGCGCCAAGCCGCTGGCCGTCACCGACTGCCTCAACTTCGGCTCGCCCGAGGACCCGGCGGTGATGTGGCAGTTCGCCGAGACCACGCGTGGTCTCGCCGACGCGTGCCAGATCCTGGGCACGCCGGTGACCGGTGGCAATGTGTCCTTCTACAACCAGACCGGCGAGACGGCGATCCACCCGACGCCGGTGGTCGGCGTGCTGGGTGTGATCGACGACGTCGAGCGGCGCACGCCGATCGGCTTCGCCGAGGAGGGGCAGATCATCCTGCTCCTGGGCGACACGCACGAGGAGCTCTCCGGCTCGGCCTGGGCCCAGGTGGCCCACGACCACCTCGGCGGCCTGCCGCCGAGGGTCGACCTGGAGCGCGAGCGGCTGCTCGCCGAGATCCTGATCGCGGGTTCGCGGGACGGCATGATCGACGCGGCGCACGACCTCGCCGACGGTGGCCTGGCCCAGGCACTGGTCGAGGCGTGCCTGGCCGGTGGCCACGGCGCCCGAGTGGTGCTGGCCGAGGACCTGGACCCCACGGTCGCGCTGTTCAGCGAGTCGGCGGGCCGGGCGATCGTCGCGGTGCCGCGGAGCGAGGAACTGCGCTTCAGCGACATGTGCAAGGTGCGCGGCCTGCCGTGCGCCCGGATCGGCGTGGTCGACGGTGACACGCTCGACTTCCAGGGCCACTTCACGGTGGCGCTGGACGAGGTGCGCACCGCCCACGAGGGGATCCTCGAGGGTCTGTTCGGCTGAGCCACCGCACCGAGGTGCCCGTGCGACGTGCCCCGCGCACGCCGCATGGGCACCTTCGGCGTTCGACTCGCACATTTCGATCGAAGCGCACCCGCGATGCCGCCCCCGCCCCCGGGGACCGCGGGTGCTACGTCCCCAACCGATACGGGCGGAACGCACCGTGCCCGGGCCAGTACGGATAGGGCACCGTGCCGTAGTGCGCGCCCTTCGAGGCGCTCTCCTCGTACGCGTGGTAGGTCGTGTGTGCCTCATCGGCCCAGCCCGCGAAGATCAGCGTGTGTCCGGCCGCGCCCGGGGCGGTGTTCAGCAGGATGTCGCCTGGCCTCAGCTCGTCCCTGGCGATCCGGTGGGACACCTCCGGCAGGGTCACCGTGGTCAGCCCCGGTGGCGGCAGCCCCCAGGCCATCGAGACCAGCCCCGAACAGTCCGTGCGGTAGCCGTCGTGCAGTCCGCTCATGCTGTAGCCCAGGCGCAGGTCGGCCCACCGCTTCGCCCGGGCCACGATCTCGCCCCCACCCGGCACCGACGACGCGACCGGTGTGTCCGATGCGACGGGTGTGATCGGTGTGACCGGTGTTATCCGGGTGATGCCCGCGCCGCGGCCGATCGGCCGGACGGTGACCGGTCCGTCGTACGCCTCGGGCAGCGCGAACGGCCGCTCGGCGACCCGGACCGAGGCGGTGGCCGGCGGGGGAGCGATATCCGGCGCGGCCAGGTCCAGCAGTCGGGTCGCCGCGATCGCGTCCACCTCCGCGTACGCCCGGGCGTTCTCGGCCAACCGGTCGGCCAGATCCACCCCGGTGCGCTCGGCCCGATCCAGCGTCTCCACCGCTTCGCGCAGCCGAGCGCGCACCGCCTCGAAGGTCGGCGGCGCCAGCGGCCGGCTCGCCGCCACATCGACCGACGCGACGCGCTCGCGCAGCGCCCACACCTCCCCGGCGACCGCGCGCAGCCGGCCCGCGAGCGCCACCAGCACATCCGGCGTCGCGGTGAACCCCCCGGTCACCGAGGCGCCCACCGCTCGTCCAACCAGGCCGCACTGCCGCCTGCCGGAAAATGCTCGTGGCCGCCGGGCCCGGCCCCCTCCCGGGCGGCCCGCTCGTTGGCCGCGATCCGGGCGAGCGCGGCCCGCATCGCCGCGGCGTGCGCCCGCAGCGCTTCGACCACCGCGAGCACGGCAGGCTCGGTCGCCGCGCACTCCCGCCGCCAGGTCTGCGCGCGAACCGCGAAGGCGTCCGCCGCGCCGCCGTGCCAGTTCGCCGCGATGATCGGCCCGGGCCGCACCCGTTCGGTCGCCGCCGCCAACTCGGCCGCGGTCGCGTCGACCCGGCCCGGATCCCCGTAATTGCTCATGCGCCCAGCGTGACGAATCGGCGGCCGGTCCGGGCGATCGAGGGCCGAATCTGTGCAGAAACGAATCGGCTACCCGCGGTCGGCCGCGCGCCCCCGGCCCTGTCCGGCGGACCACCAAGACCCGCCGGACAGGGCCTAGCCTGCACCCATGCCGAGCCGCCCCACCGCCCCCCGCCCTCGCAAGGTCGACCCGGTCAAGGTGCGCGCCGCCCTGATCGCGCAGTGGCGCGCGATCGTGGACGTCACGGCGCGGCTGACCCCGACCCGGCTCGCCGCCCCCTCCGGTCTGACCGGCTGGTCCACCGCCAACCTGGTCGGGCACCTGGCCGCGAGCATCCGGGCCGTGCCGTGCTGGCTCGCCGAACCGGTTCCGACCGGCCCGGTGATCACCGTCGAACAGTGGGCGAACGGCACCTCCGCGTACGCCGCCGTGATCTCCTCCATCGCCGACGAGATGGCGGAGGCCGGCCACACCCCCGCCGACTACGCGGACGCCGCGATCGCCGCCCTGGACGGCGTCCCGGACACCCGGATCACCGTCACCCGGATCGGCCCGATGCGCGTCGCCGACATGCTCGTGACCCGCCTGGTCGAGGCGGTCGTGCACGCCGACGACCTGGAACGCGCCACCGGCGAGCCGTTCCCGCACGACCGGCATGCTCTGGGCACCGTGGTCCGGGCACTGGCCGACGCGCTGGCGACCCGGGCGCCCGGACATTCGGTCGAGGTCCGCGTCCCGCCGTTCGCCGTAGTGCAGTGCGTCACAGGCCCCCGGCACACTCGGGGCGTTCCGCCCAACGTGGTCGAGACCGACCCAAGGACCTGGATCCGACTCGCCACCGGCCGTCTGACCTGGGCGGACGCGGTCGAGGACGGTCGGGTGCTGGCCAGTGGCGAACGCAGCGACTTGTCCGGATACCTGCCACTGATGGGGTGATCCGCGACTGATCCGGCCCTGTCGTAGACTCGATCACGTGCCACGTGGCGATGGACGACTCAACCACGATCTCTTCCCCGGCGAGAAGGGCCCGCAGGATGCCTGCGGCGTCTTCGGCGTTTGGGCCCCCGGCGAAGAGGTCGCAAAACTCACCTACTTCGGTCTCTACGCATTGCAGCACCGCGGAACGGAATCCGCCGGCATAGCTGTGAGCAACGGATCCCAGATCCTGGTCTTCAAGGACATGGGCCTGGTCTCCCAGGTCTTCGACGAAACCACTCTGGGCTCGCTTCGCGGGCACATGGCCGTCGGCCATGCCCGCTACTCGACCACCGGTTCGTCGGTCTGGGAGAACGCCCAGCCGACCTTCCGGGCAACCGCGACCGGCAGCATCGCGCTCGGCCACAACGGAAACCTCACCAACACGGGTGAGCTGTCCCGTCTGGTCGCCGAGCAGGGCGCCGATCGCGGCGAACTGAACTATCCCTACCAGGGCCGGATCGAGGCCAGCAGCGACACCGATCTGCTGACCTCGCTGCTGGCCGGCAGCCCGGACCTGTCCCTGGAACAGACCGCGATGCAGGTGTTGCCCGAGGTCAAGGGCGCCTTCTCGCTGGTCTTCATGGACGAGACCACGCTCTACGCCGCGCGCGATCCCCAGGGCATCCGGCCCCTCGTGCTCGGTCGGCTGGAGCGTGGCTGGGTGGTCGCGAGCGAAACCGCGGCCCTGGACATCGTCGGTGCCTCGTTCATCCGCGAGATCGAGCCGGGCGAGCTGATCGCGGTCGACGAGCACGGCCTGCGCACCCGACGCTTCGCCGAGGCCAAGCCCAAGGGCTGCGTCTTCGAGTACGTCTACCTGGCCCGCCCGGACACCACGATCGCCGGCCGCGGCGTCTACGCGTCGCGTGTCGAGATGGGCCGTCGACTGGCCCAGGAGTTCCCGGTCGACGCCGACCTGGTCATGCCGACCCCGGAATCGGGCACACCCGCCGCGATCGGCTACGCCGAGCAGTCCGGCATCCCGTACGGAAACGGCCTGGTCAAGAACTCCTACGTGGGCCGGACCTTCATCCAGCCCAGCCAGACCATCCGGCAGCTGGGCATCCGGCTCAAGCTCAATCCACTGCGCGAGGTCATCCAGGGCAAGCGACTGGTCGTCGTCGACGACTCGATCGTGCGCGGCAACACCCAGCGTGCGCTGGTGCGCATGCTGCGCGAGGCCGGCGCGGCCGAGGTGCACGTGCGGATCTCCTCGCCGCCGGTGAAGTGGCCGTGCTTCTTCGGCATCGACTTCGCCACCCGGGCCGAGTTGATCGCCAACGGTCTCTCGGTCGACGAGATCGCCAAGTCCCTCGGGGCCGACTCGCTCGCCTACATCTCGATCGACGCGATGGTCGAGGCGACCACCATCCCCAAGGACCGGCTGTGCCGGGCCTGCTTCGACGGGGAATACCCGATCGAACTGCCCGACCCCGAGCGGCTGGGCAAGCACCTCCTCGAAGGCATCGAGCAGACCGTCCGCACCGACGTGGACGGCGTGCAGGCCCTCCTCGGCGGCGGCGGGGCCGAGGACGCGCTCCGCCGTCCCTGATCAGCCGAGTCCCCGAGTTCTCTTCTTCGGATCGCCACGTCGTGGCCCCCTCCCGGGGGCCGCGGCGGGGCGTCCGAGGAGATCCACCGACCCGACCCGAAAGGGCCGCCGCCGTGAGCGACCAGTCCACCCCCACCCCCCGCACCGCGACCTACGCCGCGGCCGGCGTCGACATCGAGGCCGGTGACCGAGCCGTCGAACTCATGAAGCAATGGGTCGGCAAGGCCACCCGGCCCGAGGTCGTCGGCGGCCTGGGCGGCTTCGCGGGCCTGTTCGATGTGTCCACGCTCAAGCGGTACGAGCGCCCCCTGCTGGCCACCGCGACCGACGGGGTGGGAACCAAGGTCGCCATCGCGCAGGCGATGGACAAGCACGACACGATCGGCCACGACCTGGTCGGCATGGTCGTCGACGACCTGGTCGTGTGCGGTGCCGAGCCGCTGTTCATGACCGACTACATCGCCACCGGCAAGGTCGTCCCCGAGCGCATCGCGGCGATCGTCAAGGGCATCGCCGAGGGCTGTGTACTGGCCGGCTGCGCGCTGGTCGGCGGCGAGACGGCCGAACACCCCGGCCTGCTCGACCCGAACGAGTACGACGTCGCGGGCGCCGGCACCGGGGTCGTGGAGGCCGACGGCCTGCTCGGCGCGGAGCGGGTGCGCGAGGGCGACGTGGTGATCGCGATGGCCGCCTCCGGCCTGCACTCGAACGGCTACTCGCTGACCCGGCACGTGTTCTTCACGCTCGCCGGCTGGAGCCTGGACCGGGACGTCCCGGAACTGGGCCGCACGCTCGGCGAGGAACTGCTCGAGCCGACCCGGATCTACTCGCTCGACTGCCTCGACCTGGCCCGGCGTACCGACGTGCACGCCTACTCGCACGTCACCGGTGGCGGCCTGGAGGCCAACCTCGCGCGCGTGCTCCCGGCCCACCTGGACGCGCGCCTGGACCGCTCGACCTGGACGCCGGCCCCGATCTTCGGCCTGGTCGGCGCGCTCGGCGAGGTGGCCCGGGCCGAGTTGGAGAAGACGCTGAACATGGGTGTCGGCATGGTCGCGGTGGTCGCCGCGGACGCGGCCGACGCGGCGCTCGCGGTGCTCGCCGAGCGTGGCGTACCCGCCTGGATCCTCGGCGACGTCGTCACCGGCTCGGGCCGGGCCGTACTGAACGGTGATCACAAGGCATGACGAAGGCACCCGCGGCGGTGGCCGTCGTCCCGGATCGGGACGGCGGTACCTCCGTGGGCGTGTTCGCGAACACGCCAAACGGCCCGGGGTCGAGTAGTCGTCCTACTCGGTCCCGGACCGGGCGGTGTCGCAGCGCACGGGCGCCCCGGCTGAAGAGGGCGTTCGTTCCCATGCTCGAGAACGAAGAGCGCAGGGTCAACGATGGCGCGATCGGCCGTCGTCTTCCTCGTCTTCGTCATCGTTGTAACGAGCCGAATACCCCGCGTAGGGGTCGTCGAACTCGTCTTCACTCGTGTCGTCGTCAACCTCAGGCTTGCCGATCGGCAAGTCGGTTGGCGACGACGCGCCCAGCTCTTCAGCCAGACGGCTCAGATCCGTACCGCCGCTGTTGTACTTCAGCTGGCGGGCGACCTTTGTCTGCTTGGCCTTGGCCCGGCCGCGCCCCATGGCTCGACCCCCTCAACGACGGGGCTCACGGCCCCGGGTCTTGACACGCGTTCATAGTCAGGGTCGGTTCGATGGCACTTGAGAACCGGCCCGTAGGGGATTAACGGTACCTGCTTCCGCCGCCGGACGGTACGTCGCATGGGTGACAGCGGGGCTCGGACCCCGACCGGGCTGTGCCGTTCCGGCTGGTCAGGGGCCTGATCTGGGGTCCTTTGCCGAGTCTGACGATACCGTGTCGGTCAGCTTTGGAGGTAGATGTCACGCAGGCGGCCCACATCCGCCATGCGCCGCTCGGCCAATCGGTCCGCCGCGACGGCCGGTGGCACCCCCTCCTCGTCGGCCACCGCGAAGATCTTCGCGGTCGTCGCGCGGATGCCCGTGGCCTTGCGCTTGGCCCGTTCGAAGTCGAATCCGTGCCGCTCGTCGGCGACCTGGATCACCCCGCCGGAGTTGACCAGGTAGTCCGGCGCGTAGAGCACGCCGCGTTCCGCGAGCGCCTTCTCGATGCCGGGGTGGGCCAATTGGTTGTTGGCCGCGCCGCACACCACGGCCGCGGTCAGCACCGGGACGGTGTCGTCGTTGAGCGCGCCGCCCAGCGCGCACGGCGCGTACACGTCCAGGTCCGAGAGCCGGATCAGGGTGTCGGTGTCGGTTGCGAAGTCCACCCCGGGATGCTCGTGGCGCACGCGCGCCACCGCCCGCTCGTCCACGTCGGTGATCACCACCGAGGCGCCGTCCGCGACCAGGTGTCCGACCAGGTGCCGGCCGACCTTCCCGACGCCCGCCACGCCCACCCGGCGCCCACGTAGCGTCGGGGTGCCCCAACGATGCTCGGCGGACGCCAGCATGCCCTGGAAGACCCCGTACGCGGTCAGCACGGACGAGTCGCCCGCACCGCCGTTCTCGGGGGAGCGGCCGGTGACGTAGGCGCATTCCTTGGCGACCACGTCCATGTCGTCGACGTAGGTGCCCACGTCGCAGGCGGTGATGTAGCGACCACTCAGCGACTGGACGAACCGCCCGTAGGCGCGCAGCAGCACCTCGGACTTGTCCCGGTTCGGGTCGCCGATGATCACCGCCTTGCCGCCGCCGTGGTCGAGCCCGGCGAGGGCGTTCTTGTACGCCATGCCGCGGGAGAGGTTGAGGACGTCCGCGACGGCCGCTTCCTCGGTCTCGTAGGGGTGGAACCTGGTGCCGCCGAGGGCGGGTCCCAGGGCACTGGAGTAGATCGCGATGATCGCGCGCAGGCCGCTCGCGCGGTCCTGGCAGAAGACGACCTGTTCGTGGCCGGTCGACCTGCCGAACACCAGGCCCGACGTCGTGCCGTCGGGGCCATCCATCCTGTCGGTCACTGTGGTGACTCCATGGGATCGTGGTGACGTATTCGCCGCGCGGATCTGCGCGGCGGTTCAAGCCTAGAACCCGGGCGGATCACCGGGTTGGACCTTCTTCACGTCGGGGCCCGGCCGACGTGCCAAGATTCGTTCGTGCGGACTTCGGTGGTTGCCCCTTACGCGGCGTACCTGCGGGTGTACGAGCCGCTTGCCGCGTTTCCCGAACCGGAACGCGAGCGGTGGGCCGACTACGCCGCCACACAGCCGGCAGGCACCCCCGCGTCGCCCGAGGCGCCCTCGCCCGCCGGGCTGACCGCACAGGAGCACCGGAGCGGCCTGGAGAACCTCCTGGCCACCCCTCCGGTGATCGCGCCCCCGCACGAGAGCGAGGACGCCTACGTGCACGTCCTGGACGGCGTCACGGTGATCTGCCCGCGGCAGACCCGGCTGCGCTGCTGGACGGCGCTGGCCGAGCTGCGTCGGGAGTATCCGGCGACCGTGCTGGACGTGTTCTGGCCGCGGATGGTGATCGATCAGACGCACCTGGAGCACGAGCGGTGGAAGTCCGCGCATCCCGACGTGCATCCGCACATCCACAGCAGCACGTGGCATGTCCCGGTGCGCTGGTTCGTGCTGTTCGCCCCGAACGAGCGAGTCCTGGTGCCCGCGGCCGAGGACGCGTCGGCGGGGCCGGGCGAGCTCTACTACCGGACGCCGATGGTGCAGGCCCGGCGTCGGGTCGCCCGGGCGCTGAAGGTGCTCCGCGAGACGGTCGAGGACGGTGCCCTGATCACCGGCCTGGAGAGCGTGGGCCGCTGGCTGGAGGAGTTCCATCCGCGCGCGCTGGTCGAGTTGGACTACGGCGGTCTGGTGCGACTGCTCGGGTCGGGTGATCCGGCGGCCGAGAACTCGGTCGCGGACGTCGCGGAGGGCATCGCCGCGCTGGGCTCCGGTGACGGAGCGCGAGCATCGGCGGCTTACCGCAGGATTACGGAGCGTTGGCAAACGGTACGTGCCCTGGAGCATGCGAGCTGAGCAAGCGTCCGCATTTCATGAAGTTTCGGCGTGACCGTCGTCACTCTTTCGTGTTCACTCACCCTGCGATCTGAAAGCCTCTCAACCTGCTGGTTCGAGTTGTGGGACTCCCAGCCCTCCAGGTTGTTGGAGATCGACTCACAACAAGGTGCATACGCCAGCGAATGGTTCGTATATGATGAAAAGGACAAACCAGATGTAGTCGGTCTGGTCGGGTCGGGTCATCGGGGATACTTCGTTGCTGGTGGGGCGGGGTGGACACGAGGGGTCGTTCGGGCCTGAGTGACTCATCGTCACAGTCGGGTGACTGTCCGCTATGCCTGGTCCTTCGGGATCGCGTGGCTTGAACCCTGGGATGCCAATTCCGGCGGTTTGACCAACCGGGTGCGGCGGATGGTGTACTTGTACTGTGAAGGACAAGCCGTTCGTCCTATAACCGACTTGGCCCTCGTGAACTATTTAGGACATCGTGGGTCAAGGTGCAGAATTTGAAGAAAGAACCGTGTTGGTTCGGTTCTCCCGAGGAGGCCGCTCATGACCGCTCGTACGCCTGATGCCGAGCCGCTGCTGACGCCGGCCGAGGTTGCCAGCATGTTCCGCGTCGACCCCAAGACGGTGACGCGCTGGGCCAAGGCCGGCAAGCTCACGTCGATCCGCACGCTCGGCGGACACCGTCGCTACCGCGAGGTGGAGGTCCGCGCCCTGCTCGCGGGCATTCCGCAGCAGCGCAGCGAAGCCTGAGGGCTGCGTCGAAAGCTTTTCCCCTGAGTGCTGCACCGGATCCCGCCGGGTCCGGTGCAGCACTCTTTTGTGTGCCCGGTGGGGGTCGATCCGGCATGCCGGTCGGCCCGGCGTCGCTTCGATGCTGCTCCGCGGGCCGGCCCGGGACTCGGGCGGTGCTCCGGGCGGCGTCCGGTGCGGTCGGCCAGGGGCGCCGACGGGGCCCGCCCGGCCGTTTTCACGGGGGATCCATGACGGCGTCCAGTAAAATATCACATAGAATGCGCGGTCGATTTCCGGCCGTCGATGAAAACCATTTCCAGTCAAAACAGTGACCTTGGTCACACAGGTGTTCCCGGTCGGCCCGCGCGGCCGCGCGCGGCAGTGGTTCGGACCTTTCCTGGGTCCGGCCGATCGATGAGGCCGCCGGCCGGGCGGCGCGAGCCCATGGGGCGACCCGGAGCGGTCCCCGGGTATTACGAGCGCTGCGGGGGTCGCGAGGCCGGTGGGCGCCGTCGGGGCCCGCGCGCGGCGCGGTTGGTCGAGGGGCGCCGCGGCGCGGGCTCGGCGGACGCGGGGTTTCCGACCCCACCCGTGCCGTTCGGGCACGACGACCGGGATCGTCGGGATGGATTCGACGGACCGGCCCGAAATCGCTGATTGAACACGCTGAGTAATGTTCCGAGCGTTTACGGCGCGATTTCGATCTCGCCGAATCGCCGGCCTTCGTAACTGTGTGCAAGCAGGATGGCCGACGCGCCCCGCGGCGTGCCCGGTCAGCCCTCGTCGAGCCAGGCGAGCCGGGTGTCCTCGTCCGGCGCCGGGCCGTCGATCACGTGCGGCAGGAAGCGGGCGTACCCGTCGGTGACCGGGCCGCTGGACTCGCGGATGCCGACGCCTGCGGACTTCCCGTCCACCACCCACGCGCCGAGCACGGGCTTGTTGCCGTCGAAGTCGGGCAACGGCACGTACTCCTGGAAGCACCAGCCCTCGTCGCCGTACGCCTCGGCGGGCTGGACGTGCTCGCCGGCGGGGGTGACGATCCGGATCGCGTCGCCCTCGCGCCCGTGCAGCGGCTTGGCCACGTACGACTCCATGCCGCGCGGCGAGTCCAGGAAGGCGGGCAGCAGGTTCGGGTGGCCGGGATACAGCTCCCACAGCACCGCGAGCAGCGCCTTGTTGGACAGGATCGCCTTCCAGGCCGGTTCGATGAACAGACACGAGCGGGGATGGCCCACCAGGTGCTTCCCGAACGGCTCGGCGAGCATGTCCTCCCACGGATAGAGCATGAACATCGTGTCGATGCCCCGCTCCTCCAGGTCGACGAAGCGCAGCCGCTCGCTGTCCCAGCCGATCTCGGCGACCTCCAGGCCGATTGTGGTCAGTCCGGCCTCGGTCGCGGTGTCGCGGAGGTAGGCGGTGTGCAGCCACTCCTCCTCGTCCTCGGTGCCCTCCACATGCGCGAAGTGCATCGTCTCCGAGCGCAGGTAGGGCTTGATCCGCCGCCACGCGTGGACCAGCCGCTCGTGCAGGCTGTTCCACTGGTCGCGCTCGGGGAAGCAGTCGCGCAGCCAGTACCACTGGACCAGGGACGCCTCGATCAGCGCGGTGGGGGTGTCCGCGTTGTACTCGAGCAGCTTGGCCGCCCGGCCGTCGCCGTCCCACGCGAGGTCGAACCGCCCGTAGACGCTCGGGTGTTCCTCCTCGAGCGTGATCCGCAGGTAGTCGCGGGCCTCGTCGGGCAGACCGAACGCGGTCAGGTCGCCGCGCTCGATCACGTGCCGGGCCGCGGCGACCGACATCTCGTGAAGTTCCTCGGTGACGTCCTCGAGTCGGTCCACCTCGTCGAGGGTGAGCTCGTAGTACGCCTCTTCGTGCCAGTACGGCACCTCGGTGCCGTCGTTCTCTTCCCAGGTCGCATAGAGCAGCCCCTGCGACTCGACGAGCGATTTCCAGCCCGGTCGAGGCGTGCTGGGTATACGGCGCATGGCTCAAGCCCTTCCCGGATGTGACACCGCGTCAGCTTGAACTCTTCGACGGGCACGAGCCGAAGCCGCCGCGTTCCACTTTGCCCTTGCGCGGGCGATCGAAGGATCCCTGCCCGGCGGCGAGTGCCGTACCCCTGGCCGGGGTGAGGGTCTGTCCACAGGCATGCGGGACGTAGTACCAGGACAGCGTCGGGTCGGTGCGGCCCAGGCAGCGGAAGTCGTCGACGCGCACGTTGTGCGTGCGGTCCGCGCAGACCTCGGCGTAACCACTCCTGGCGGAGTTCTTGCCGCCGCTGCTCCCGCACGCGGTGAGCGCGCCCGCGAGGGTCAGGGTCAGGGTCGCCGCGACAGCGGTCGACTTCACGCCGCCCTTGCGCTGCGGACGCGAGCCCGACGACACGAGCCTGACGATACGAGAGGGGGTGGTGGCCACGAGTCCTCCGCTCCACGGGCTGTCCGTGACGGTCCGATGCGAACCGACTCCGAGGACGGTATCGACACCGGCGGGCCTGCGGTGGCCCGGTGAGTGGGAAAACACGCAAGTCCTCGACGAGTCCGGGTCGATTTGTTCGATGGTGGTGGGGATGCCCGATCCCGGACGCCGATGGCGGTGGCCCGGCCCAGCCGATGCGGCAGCGCTGGGACCGCCGGCCCGACGTCGTCGAGTGCGAGACCGTCAACGCGCGGACCGGCGTGAACGACTACCGAAATCGGGCGACTTTGCGCCGGGTGGCGATCTTGCTCAGACCCCGTTCGCACCGAGCAGGCTGCCCACCCCGTAGGTGACCGCCATCGCCAGGGCCCCGCCCGCGGTGGTGCGCACGATCGCGCGCATCGGCCGCGCGCCGCCCAATCGGGCTCCGCTCCAGCCGCACAGCACCAGTGCGACCAGTACAGCCGCCACCGTGATCGAGAGCCGGATCGAGGCGGGCGGCAGCACGATCGCGAGCAGCGGCAACAGTGCGCCGACGGTGAAGGCCAGGAAGCTGGCGCCCGCCGCGTGCCACGGGTTGGTCAGCTCGTTCGGATCGATCTTGAGCTCGGCCTGGGCGTGCGCGGCGAGCGCGTCGTGGGCGGTGAGCTGCTCGGCCACCGCCCGTGCGAGCGGCCCGGCGAGCCCCTGCTCCTCGTACAGCCCCGTCAACTCGTCGAGTTCGGCCTCCGGTTCGTCGGTCAACTCGCGTCGCTCCTCGATCAGCGCGGCCTTCTCCGCGTCGCGCTGGGTGCTCACCGAGACGTATTCGCCCGCGGCCATCGACAACGATCCGGCGAGCAGTCCGGCCAGCCCGGCGGTGAACAACTGGGCGCGCACGTCGGTGGCTCCGGCGACGCCGACCACGAGACCCGCGGTGGAGACGATTCCGTCGTTGGCGCCCAGCACCGCCGCCCGCAGCCAGTTCAGCCGTGTCCCCATCGTCTCGTCGTGCGGGGAACGGGGAGGCATCCGGTGGGGGATATCCGCGGCGCTCATGACCGAAGTATCACGACGAAGTCCGGGACGAACGGCACGGACACGAGCCCGTGCCCGGGGCTGCACCCGAGCGGGTGAGTCGGCCGGGGGCGTCGGCAGCCGACCTGCGTGACCGGCCCACCGTGATCGGTGCGACAACGCAAGAACGCCCCGGACGACGAATCGTCTGGGGCGTCGGTTTCTCCGGCTGCGGTGGCCAGGGGCGGGGTCGAACCGCCGACCTTCCGATTTTCAGTCGGACGCTCGTACCAACTGAGCTACCTGGCCTCGATGGATCAGGGCGCCTTTCGGCGCCCCGATCTTTCCATCTTGCGGTCCTGACGGGATTTGAACCCGCGGCCTTCACCTTGACAGGGTGACGAGCACTCCAAACTGCTCCACAGGACCTCTACCCGCGTTTCCTCGGGCTTCCTTCGTGTTGAACCCTACCGTACTGGCTGTCCGGCTTGTTGCGGCCCCGGAGGGGGTTTGTTGCGTGCCCCCAACGGGATTCGAACCCGTGCTACCGCCTTGAAAGGGCGACGTCCTAGGCCACTAGACGATGGGGGCTTGTTGGCCGTGTCCGGCGTCTTGTTGCCGTCGGGGACGTCCCGAACTATACGGGGTTTTCGGCGGCGCTTGCAAAGCGGATAACCGGGGGCCGGTTCGGGCCTGTGGCAGGCCCGGTGAACACGGGTGCGAAGCCGCAGAATGGGGGAGTGCTGGAGATGTCGCGTGAGGAGTTCGAGGAACTGGTGGCCGAGGCCCTGGACCGGATCCCGCCTGAGCTGACCAGGCTCATGGACAACGTGGCGATCTTCGTCGAGGACGAGCCCGCCCCCGACGGCGAACACGGGACCGGCCTCCTCGGCCTGTACGAGGGCATCCCGCTGACCGAGCGCGGCGACTGGTACGCGGGCGTGCTGCCGGACCGGATCACCATCTACCGCCACCCCATCCTGCGGATCTGCGAGACGTACGAACACGTCGTCGAGGAGGTAGAGGTGACCGTCGTGCACGAGGTTGCGCACCACTTCGGGATCGGGGACGAGTGGCTGCACGAGCACGGGTACGGCTGACCGCGCGTCAGCCGGCCGCGGCGTGGCCGAGGGCGGCCGCGGCCAGGCCCAGGATCAGGCTGAGCAGGATGTAGCCGGCGGCGACGGCGCGTCGGCCGCGGGCGTAGGTGTCCACGGTCGCGTAGCCGAAGGTGCTGAACGTGGTGAGGGTGCCGCAGAAGCCGGTGCCGATCAGTGCGGCGATCCGCTCGTCGGGGGCCAGGGCGGTGAGCACGCCCAAGATCAGCGAGCCGACCACGTTCACGGTCAGCACGCCCCACGGGAAGGCCGATTTCGTGCGCGCGGACACGTGCAGGTCGGTCAGGTAGCGCAGCGGGGCGCCGATCAGCGCGCCCAGGACCACCATCAGCGGGATCATCCGGCGATTTCGCGCGGGCGGCGGGCGATGGCGAGGCCTACCTGTACGGCGGCCAATCCCAGGGCGACGCTGCCCACGACGTAGAGGCAGGCCGAGACCCACGCCTGGCCGGCCGCCAGGGTGCGAGTCTCGACGGCGAACGTGGAGAACGTGGTGAAGCCGCCCAGCACACCGGTGCCCAGGAACGGGCGGATCAGCGGGCCGGGCGGGGTCAGGCCCATCAGGATCCCCATCAGCAGGCAACCCGTGACGTTGGTGAGCAGGGTCGCCCACGGGAATGCCGTGCCGCTGTGCGGGAGCGCCTCGGCGAGCGCCCAGCGGCCCAGCGCCCCGATGGCGCCGCCGAGCGAGACCGCAGTGAGTACTCGGGTCTGTGACACCCGAACACGCTAGCGCCGGTGTCGGGTTCGAGATCGCGCGCGCTCCCGTCGCGCCCTCACGCGCCGGCGGCCGAACGGGTGACGGGCGGTGTTGCGAAATTGGAGCCGGAGTTTTCCCGTGCCCATGCTGAAGCGGTGACCACGCAGGGGGACATCGGGCCGATGCCGGACTTCGCCGACGATGAGCCCGAGTTTCCCGGAACCGGGTCGACCACCCGGGTGGGCGAGCCCGCGCCGGCCGCGTCGGCCGTGCCGCGCACTCGCGGCGAGCGGCGGCGCGTGCCGGGACCGCAGGCGTACGGACCGGTCCCCGGCCAGGCGTGGGGGGATCCGGAGGCGCAGACCCGGGAGACGGGGCGCGCGGGCGCCGCCGAGCCGGTGCGGCCGGATGGGTCCGATGAGCCCGACGTGTTCGCCGAGCCGGCCGGGGGGCACGCACAAGTCCCCGGACGGCCGACCGAGTTCGCACCCTTCCGGGCGACCGGCAACCTCGCGACGGGGTTGGCCGAGGTGTCCTGCGGCGAGCCGGTCTCGATGCTCACCCGGTGGTTCGGCGTACAGGCCGCAACCGGGCCCGCACACGCGGTGGAACACGGATCCGCAGTGCCGATTCGACGGGCCACCAGGCGTCGCAAGTCCGCGCACCGGGCCGCCCATCGGGTCGTCGAGGCGGCGCGCACCGAGGTCGCCAAGGGCGCCTCGGAGGGGCGATCGGCAAGCCCCGTCGGCGAGTTCGCCACCGCCTTCGTGGTGTCGGCGCTCGTCCTTGCGGGGTTGCTGTATCACTTCGGCTGGGCACGTGCCTCGGCCCGGTCCGACTACCTGGGGTTCGACGAGAGCGTGCTGGACACGCCGACGTTGGAGTATCTGGCGGACGGCCTGCGTGCGCTGTACCGGCCTCTGCTCGTGCTGGTCGCCGCGCTGCTCGCGGCACGAGCGGCGCACCCCCGGCTGCTGGTATGGCTGCGCAGGCATCGGCGGATCGCCGCGTGGTGCGCGTGGTCGCTGCGCTGCGCGTGGTTCGTGGTGCCGGGCGCGACCTGGGTCGCGGTGTACCGGTGGCCCGTTCGTGGTGCGCAGTGGTGGCCGCTGCTGCTGCCGGGCGCGCTCGCGGTGGGGCTGTCGATCAGTGCGTACGGAGTGCTGCTCTCGCGTCGGATCGGTGCGCACCGGCGCAGCTCCGCGGCCGGCTCGCGGTCGTGGTCGCTGTCGGTGCTGCTGACCGGGGCCGCCGTGGTGCTGTGTCTGTTCGGGGCGTCCGGGGCGTACGCGAAGGTGTCCGGGCGCGACGCGGGCAAGGCGGTCGCCCACCAACTGCCCAGGCGGACCGGTGTCGTCCTGTACTCGGTGCAGGATCTGCGGATGCGCTCGGACGACGGGATCGTGGTCGAGGAAGAAATCGGTGCCTCCTACCGTTATCGGTACACCGGTCTGCGCCTGCTGCGCCGCGCCCCAGGGACGCTGTTCCTGCTCCCCGAGCACTGGTCGTGGCAGCGTCCGAGACTGCTGGTCGTGCATGAGGACGCCCGCCTGCGGGTGGAGTACGAACGCACCCGATAGGCGTAAACGAGCAGTGATCGGGTACGCTGGTGAATCGCTTTGCCCATATCCAGGCGCCGCCATGAGTCGCGACGCCTCGTAGGCTCGTTCTGGTGCTCCGCAGAAGTGTCGCTTTCTCGTGCGACCACATTTCGGCTGCGGACCTTCGAGACGGGCCGCATCCGGAAGGTTTTGCATGCCCCCCTATGCCAATGACACTGCTACGCCCATGCCCGGTACCGAAGGTGCCGAGGTGCAGGAGGGTGTGGCGGGTGCGCAGGCAGCCGAGGTGACCGAGGTCGCCGCGGAGATTACCGAGATCGCTCCCGAGGTCGTCGAGAACGACGACACCAATGACGGCGACACCGAGCTCGCGGCGCAGGACGAAGCCGCGGCGGACGCCGATGTGGACACCGACACCGAAGCGGACGTCGACGCGAGCGTCGAGGACGACGCCGCCGCCGAGGCCGGGCTCGACGAGGCCGAGGACGCCTCGGACGAGGTCGCCGCCGAGGCCGTGCCCGAACCGACCGGCCCCAGCTTCGCCGAGTTCGGTCTGCACAAGGACGTCGTGGACGCGCTCGCGCGCCGCGGCGTGACCCACCCGTTCCCGATCCAGGCGGCGACGTTGCCGGACGCGATGTCCGGCAAGGACATCCTCGGCCGCGGTCGTACCGGTTCCGGCAAGACGCTGGGCTTCGGCCTGCCGATGCTGACCCGCCTGTCGGGTCGCAAGGCCAGGGCCCGTCGCCCGCTCGCGCTGATCCTCACGCCGACGCGTGAACTCGCGATGCAGGTGCACGACGCGTTGGAGCCCTACGGTCGCATCCTCGACCTGCGGATGAAGACGGTCACCGGCGGCATGTCGATGCCGAAGCAGATCTTCGCGCTGGAGCGCGGCGTGGAGATCCTGGTCGCCACCCCCGGTCGGCTCCAGGACCTGGTGGACCGCGGTTCGGCCGTGCTGGACAACGTCGAGATCACCATCCTCGACGAGGCCGACCAGATGGCGGACATGGGCTTCCTGCCCGAGGTCACCGCGCTGCTCGACCTGATCCCGGGTGGCGGCCAGCGGATGTTGTTCTCCGCGACGCTGGACAAGGGTGTGGACGCGATCGTCCGCAAGTACCTGGTCGACCCGGTCACCCACTCGGTGGACCCGCACGCGTCGTCGGTGACGACCATGTCGCACCACGTGCTGGTCGTACAGCCCAAGGACAAGACGTACGTCACGGCGGCCATCGCCGCCCGTCGCGGGCGCACGATGATCTTCGTGCGGACCAAGTTCGGTGCCGACCGCGTCGCGCAGCAGCTGCGTGAGGCCGGCGTCCGGGCCGAGGCCCTGCACGGCGGGATGACCCAGGGCGCGCGTACCCGCACCCTGGCCGAGTACAAGGAGGGCCGCACGCCGGTCCTGGTCGCCACCGACGTCGCCGCCCGCGGCATCCACGTCGACGGCATCGACCTGGTCCTGCATGTGGACCCGGCCGCCGACTCGAAGGACTACCTGCACCGCGCCGGTCGTACCGCGCGCGCCGGCGAGGCCGGTGCGGTGGTCACCCTCGCGCTGCCGCACCAGCGCCGCACGGTGGACCGCCTGATGGAGGACGCCGGTGTCGAGCCGACCCGCCTTCGGGTGCAGGGCTCCAACGACCCGGAGATGCGCAAGCTGACCGGCGCGCGCACGCTGTCCGAGGTCAAGGCGCAGTCCGTGGCGGACGCCGCGGTCGAGGCCGAGGCCGAGGCCGAGCGGCTCGCCGGTCGGATCATCGAGCTCAAGGCCGAGGCCGCGGAACTGCGCCGCAAGGCGGCCGAGTTGGCCGAGGCCGCGAAGAACGGCGACGTGCCGGTGCGCACCGAGCGCTATGAGCGTCCCGACCGGGGCGACCGCGGTGGCGACCGGCGTGAGGGTGGTTACCGCGGCGACCGCGGCAGCGACCGTCCGCCGTACGGCAGCGACCGCGGCGGCGACCGTCGTGGCGGCGCGCCGCGTGGCGACCGTCCGTCCTACGGCGACCGGGACCGGGCGCCGCGTTCCGGCGACCGTCCGTCCTACGGCGGCGGCGAGCGGCGCGAGGGTGGCTACCGCGGCGACCGTCCGTCGGGCGACCGCGGCCCGCGTGGCGACCGCCCCGCCTACAACGACCGTCCGGCGTACAACAACGGCGACCGCGCTCCGCGCACGGGTGACCGGCCGGCCTACGGCGACCGGGCGCCGCGTACCGGCGACCGTCCCGCGTACGGGGACCGCGCACCGCGTTCCGGCGACCGTCCGTCCTACGGCGGCGGCGGCGAGCGGCGCGAGGGTGGCTACCGCGGCGACCGTCCGTCGTACGGGGACCGCGCGCCGCGTACCGGCGACCGTCCCGGTTACGGCAACGACCGCGCTCCGCGCGGTGACCGTCCGACGTACAACAACGACCGGCCGTCCTACGGCGACCGCGACCGTTCGCACGACCGTGCGCCGCGTCGGGACGGTCACTACGACCGTCCGGCCGGTGGCCCGGCGGCGGGCGACCGCAAGCCGCGGTGGAAGCGCGACGCGTAAGCGCCGGGTGACCGAGCTGTAACTGACGTGTAGTCAAAAACACTGAGCGGGGCGGGATCGATCGCGTATCGATCCCGCCCCGCTCAGTAATGTGGCGACATGAAGCGGACCTCGTTCGGAACCTGGCCGTGTTCCATCGCGCGCGTCCTCGATTTGTTCGGCGACGGCTGGACGCCGCTCGTGTTGCGGGAGGCGTCCTACGGGGTCCGGCGGTTCGAGGATCTCCAGGAGAACCTCGGCATCGGCCGCAACGTGCTGGCGCAGCGGCTGAATCTCCTGGTCGAGGAGGGCCTGCTCGATCGGGTCCCGTACGAGGAGCGGCGCCCCCGGCACGAGTACGTGCTGACCGCCAAGGGCCGCGACTTCTTTCCGGTGCTCGTCGCGATCGGCCAGTGGGGCGACACCTGGCTCGCGGACGAGACCGGGCCGCCGGTGGTCTACCGGCACGGTGGGTCCGAGGGGCACGAGGCGGAACCGGCCGTGGTCTGTTCGGTATGCGGCGACCCGCTCCGTCTGGAGGACGTCGAGCCGTTGACGGGACCGGGTATGACGCCGCGTCAGGCGCATCGGGCGGTCGCCGAGGGGCGCTGTGGGCCGCGCCCCTCGGCGGTGCCGGCGCAGCGGGGGAACTGGTTGCCGCGGCTCTGATGCCTTCGCGGCTTTGTTGTCCTGGCGGGTTCGATGGCTTCGCGGATGCGCTGGTTTCGCGGATCCGATGCTTTCGCAGACCTACGAGCGGGCCGGCTCGCCCCGGTCCAGCTTGCCCCGCAGGCCCAGTTCGGCCCGGTCGGCGGCGGCCTGGCCATGGCGCCACCCGTCCGCGTCGCGACCGCGCAGGCGGTGAGTGGTCTTGGTCGGGAACATGCGCTCGGTGGTCTCCCGAACCGCGACGTCGCGGGCGGCCAGGACCGGCAGCAGGCGGTTCTCGGCGGCCTCGTTCGCGCTCGCCTCGGCCTCCTCCTTGGCAGCGGTGAGCCGCTCGCGGATCCGGTCGGCGTAGGCGATCAGGAACGACTGGCGGAAGGTCTTGGTGCGGCGGGAGCGGCCGGACTCGTGGTAGCGCGAGCCGGCTCGGTTCATCGCGGTGGTGGCCTGTACCAGGAGCGAGGTGTAGAGCAACTCGACCGCGTCCAGTTCGGAGTCGAAGCCGACGACGGTGGAAAAGCCCAGCGAACTCGACCAGATCGCCTGGCAGCCGTTGGCGTCGGCGACCGCGTCCAGCAGCAGTGCCTTCGCGCCCTCGTACGGATTGTCCACGCCGATTCGGCAGGCGGCGGGAGCGTGGCGTGAGCCCTCCTGCGCGCCCAGCAGCGCCTCGTCGATCCGGTGCCGGGTCATCAGTTCCTGCGCCTTGGCGGTGAACGCCTCGGCCTCCTCCGGGAACTCGCTCGACTCGGCCTTGGCGAGCAGGGCGCGCACCCGACCGAGTTGGCGGGGTTCGCCGGTCGCGGGCCGGTTGCGGACCGGCTCCTGGAAGGAGGCGGCGGCGAGCGGCTCGATGGCGGGCAGTCGGGCGATCGAGCGGAGCAGTTCGAGCACGCGTGCGGCGGTGCCGAAACGGTCCAGGTTCTCCCGGGCGCCCAGCTCGGTGAGGTAGGCGTCGTCCGAGCTCCACCACGGTGTGCTCGCGTCCAGGTCGCGCAGCTGGGCGGTCCATCGGCGGCCGGTGCCCGGGTGGCTGCGGGCCTGTGCGGCGACCAGGTCGGCGGCGATCGGGGCGTGTCGTTCGCCCAGCTCGCGGGTGACCGCGCGGACCACGTCGGCGGGTTGCCAGCCGCGTCGCCAGCAGCCGTCCGCGGTGCGCTCGTACAGGGCGAGCACCGCGCGCGAGATCTGCGGCCAGTCGGCGGCGGAGGCCGCGAGCAGGGACGCGCCGAGGTCGATCGTGTCCTCCAGGGCGTCGTCGGACGCGCTCAGGACGGCATGGAATTGGGTTTCGACGAGCGTGGTGGGCACCCGTCAAGGATTGCATTTTCGGCGAGCGGACGATCCGGCCCCGAGCGGCGCCGGCCGCGCCCGGGGTCTGCGGGCGTTCAGGTCCTGGCGTAGCGGCCCGGTGCGGTGCCCACCGCGGCGGTGAAATCGCGGGTCAGGTGGGCCTGGTCGGCGTAGCCCAGAGCGGCGGCCAGCGCCGCCCAGTCGATCCCGTCGCCGTGCTCGGCCCGATCGGCGACCTCGTGGAGGCGGGCCCGGCGGAGCACCCACTTGGGGCCGACCCCCACGTACTCGGCGAACAGCCGCTGGAGCCGGCGGACCGGGACGCCGACCTCCTGGGCCAGGTCGTCGACCCGGAACAGGTTCGGATTCGTGGTGATGCGCTCGACGATCGCGGCCACCTCGGCGATCGTCGGGTCGACGCCGGTCGGAGCGTCGGCCGGTGCGGGCAACACGCCGCGCAGCCAGGACTCCACGAGGATGACCCGGTCGGACTCGTCGACGGTGCCGAGCACCCGTTCGCCCACGGCCACGACGCCCGGGCCGAACAGGTCGGCCGCGGGCGGCACCCGATCGGTCAGCGCCGCCACCGGGCCGCTCAGGAACGGCCGGAAGCCGCCCGCACGGAACCGGATCCCGAACACGTGACCCGCGCCGCTCAGCTCGCGCTCGAACACGTCCCGCACCACGCCGTACACCGCCGGGTGCGGCTGCTCGAAGACCAGGTGCACGTTGGGATGGGAGAGCACCTTCTGCCGGTAGGGCGATCGACCGCGCAAATCCCAGCGCACGATCCAGTGGTAGTCGACGAACGGCGCCAGATCGGCGGCCGGCTCGTACAGGCTCAGGTCCCAGGCGCCGGGCGCGACGGCCGCGCGCAGCACCCCGCGAGGGCGGTAGGGAAGCCTCATCCCACCACCGTAGACGGTGCCTGTGACATGGCCCGGCGAGGCGGACGGCGCCGGTGCTCGGGGGCTGTCGCGTTTGTTCAAGACCGGCTCCGGGGGGCCGCATAGCGTCGTATCCATGAACATTCACCACCACTTCGTGGAAGCCGCCGCCGAAGCCGATCGGCTCGCCCACGGCGTTGTGCCCGAGCAGATCGCCGGACCGACGCCGTGCCCCGAATACGACACCCGCGCCCTGCTCAACCACTGGGTCGTCTTCACCTCGCACGGCATGGAGCACCGGGCACGGCGCACGGCACTGCCCGAGGAGCTGACCGCACGTGACTTCGTGGCCGAGTCGGACTGGGCCGACGCCTACGGCGCGCAGCTGCGGCGCGGGGTGGCGGCGTGGGCGGAGCCGGCCGCGTGGGAGGGCGAGATCGACTTCGGCGGCGGCGGGACGATGCCCGCGCCGGAGATCGCCGCGATGCTGCTCTTGGAGCTGGTCCTGCACGGCTGGGACGTGGCCCGGGCGACCGGGCAGGACTACCGGGCGTCGGCGGAGCTGGGCGAGGCGGTCGAGGGCATCGTGGCTGGGTATGCGCAGATGTACCGCGAGTACGACGGCTTCGCGGTGCCGGTGGCCGTGCCCGAGGGGGCGACCGCTTTCGAGCGGGCGGTCGGCGCATCCGGCCGGGATCTGCTCTGGAAGCCCTGAGGGGATCGGTCGCCCGTTTCCTGGTCGGGGCGCCGGGTGCCCGGATCGTCCACGGCGGTGGTCGGTGGTCGGTGGTCGGGGGCGCGGTGGCTGGATGGCTGGGTGGTCGGGTGGCGCGGGTCCGGGCCGGCGGATCGGCAGGATCGTTTGGCGGCCGGGGAAATCCGGGCGGGGGTGGGATCGCTGTGCCTATGGTGGCGGGCGAGCTCATTCGGAGGTATGCGTGGCAGCGTTGGCGACACTCGACGGTTTCGGTTGTACGGTCCGGTACAGCCCGGGCGCGCGGAAGCGGGCCGCGTGCGTCGCGGAGCGCGTGGACCGTGCCGCCGCGTGGTTGACCGAACGACTGGGCTTCGCACCGCGCATCCGGTTGTCCGTGGCGGATGCGGCGGACTGGGACGGCGTGGCGACGGTGCCGCTGTACGGCACGCCGCAGGGCGCGCAGGACCACCTGCGGGTGGCCGCCGACGACGGTTGGTTCGGCACCGAGTTGTTCGCGGCGATCCGGCCGCACCTGGGTGCGGGCGCAGCCGCGGCGGTGCGCGCCGAGTACGGGGAGCCGCCCGCACTGCGGCCGTACTTCGACCTGGTGGCCGTGCACGAACTCACCCACCTCTTCCAGGATCAGGCCTGGCCCGCCTACCCGGGCATGTGGATCGCCGAGCTGCACGCGAATCTCGCGATGGTCGGCTACACGCACGAGGTGGAGCCGGAACTGTTGCCGGCCCTGAGGGCCTTCACCGCGACCGTGGACGAGTTGCCGGTCGAGGTCACGCCGATTCGCGAACTCACGGACATGGAACGCTCGTTCGAGCGGGGTGCGATCAACTTCGGGTGGTACCACTTCTCCCTGACGCGGGTCGCCGAACAGCTGTGGGCGGCCGGCGGCGCGGACGTGCTGCGCGCGCTGTACGAGCACATCCGGGCCGGTGGCGGAGCCGAACACCCGGTACTGCGCCGGGTTGCGGCGGATTGGAATCGGCCCGTGCGGATCGACGTCGGTGGCTGATCGCCGGGTTGCGGGGGCGCGGCGATCGGTGGTTTGTGGATCGGTGGTCCCGGGGCCGGTGGTCCCCGGCCGGTGGTTCACGAATCGGCGAGCCGGGGGGATCGGTGGTCCGGGCATCGGCGGTGGTGGTTGCGGGTCAGCCGGTGAGCGCGGCCAGTTCCGGGATCGCGGTCAGTTCGGTGCGCGAGACGATGCCGAGCTTGGGGTAGGCCTTGTAGAGGTGGTGGCCGACCGTGCGGGGGCTGAGGAACAGCTGCGCCGCGATGTCCCGGTTGGACAACCCCTGCGCGGCGAGCCGGGTGATCTGCAGCTCCTGCGGAGTGAGCCGCGCGAGCACACCGGCGGGCTGTGGGCCCTGGGGTGTCGCGCTGCCGCCGATCGCGCCCAACTCGGTGCGGGCGCGATCCGCCCAGGACCGGGCGTCGAGGCGGTCGAACTCCGCCAGGGCGGTGCGCAGCCGGTCGCGCGCGTCGGTCTTGCGGCGCAGTCGGCGCAGCCACTCGCCGTACAGCAGTCCGGTCCGGGCCCGCTCCAGCGGCCGGCGCTCGCTCTCGTGTCGGGCCAGTGCGGCGAGCCACAACTCCTCGGCGACGTCGTCGCTCGCCAGCAGCGCGTGGCAGCGCAGCACCAGCGCGTCGGCCCAGCGTTGGTCGACCCGCCCGGCCCACTGCTCGAAGCGGGCCAGCGGCTCATCCGCCCGTTCGGGGGCGCCGAACCGGACCGCCGCCTCGACCAGGTCGGGGATCGAGCGGGTCGCGCTGATGTGATGCCGCAGCGGTTCGCGGGCGAGCCGCTCCAGCCGGTTCAGCGCCGACTCGGGGCGGCCCAGGCCCAGATCCAGCAGTCCCAGTGCCCACGCGGACCACGGCGCGCCGGCCGGCATCGCGCTGCCCACACCGCCGGCCAGTGCTGCGTCGGCGTGCCGGTGGGCGGCCTCCTCGTCGCCCGAGATGCCCGCCAAATAGGCCAGCACGCTCTCGAACTGGCTGATCCACTGCTGCTGCCCGCTGTCCTGCGCGATCCGCAGGCCCTCGGACGCGGTGGCCAACGCGTCGGTGTGTCGGCTCTCGAAGATCTCGGCCTCGGCCACGAAGAACAGGATCGTCGGCAACCGGCCGATTCCGCCGTGCAGCCGGCTCTCGCGGGCGAACAGCGACGCGATGTGGTGCGCGTCCACGTCCTGGCCCAGGGCCAGTCCGACGCCGCAGGCCAGCAGTAGGTCGCGCTGCTCTTCGTTGCCGGTCCGGGGCGCGATGCGGATCAGGTCGCCCAGGTCGGGGCGCTCGGTGTCCGGATGCCCGGCCGCCGGGCGCCCGTTCTGCGGGTGCCGGGTGTCCGGGTGCCCGTCCTCAGCGTGCCGGGGGTCCGGCTGCTCGGCGTTCTCCTTCGGCGGGAACGCGGCGATCATGAACTCGACGACCGGGGTCACCGGCGCCGTCGGCGGCAGGTGCAGTGCTGCCAACTCCCGCAAAGTGAAACGGAGTTCTTCTTCGCCCAGGTACCACGCGGTGTGTATGGACTGAAGCAGCATGCGCGCCGCGCGCTCGGGCCGGCTCCCGGCGGTGAGCGCGGCGCCTTGGAGCAACAACTCGTGCGCGTTGGTGAACGCGCCCTGCCAGAAGTCGGACAGCGCACGCACATGCAACAGCCGGGCCCGGATCGCGTCGTCGGTCGCGGTCGACTGGGCCCGTTCGGCGAATGTGCGAGCCCGGTCCAACTCGCCTGCCTCGGAGGCGGCTTCGGCCGCGAGGACGAGGCGGCGGGTGCGCGCCGGTACGTCCTGGCTCAGCCGTGCGGCCTTCTCGTAGGCCAGTGCGGCGGCGAGGTGACCGCTGCGTTCGCGAGCCCGTTCGCCGGTGCTCTCCAACGCGGTCGCGGCCGGCTCGTCGACACCGGTCGCGGCGGCGGCCAGGTGCCAGGCGCGCCGATCCGCGTGGTCGGGCGCGTCGAACGCGTCGGCCAGCGCGCGGTGTGCGGCAAGCCGGCGGTCGATCGGCGCACGCTGCTGGACCGCGGCCCGGATCAGCGGGTGCCGAAAGCGCAGCCGGTCGTCGTCGACGACGATCAGCGACGCCTCCTCGGCGGCGGCCAGATCGGCGGTGCCCGCGCCGAACCCGGCCCCGGCCCGAAGCAGGATGCCCAGGTCGCCGGAGTCGTCGCTCGCGGCCAGCAGCAACAACATCCCGGTCCGCTCGTCGAGCCGGGTGACCTGGCCGTGGAAGGCGATCTGGAGCCGGCTGGTGAGCGGCAGCGCGCCCGGGCGCAGGGTGCCGCCGGACCGTTCACCGGCCAACGAGACCGGCAGTTCGATCAGCGCGAGCGGGTTGCCCCGGGACTCGGCGAGCACGCGGGAGCGGGTGGTCGCGGACATGTCCCGGGCGTGCTCGTCCAGGAGCGCGCTCGCGTGCTCGGGTCGCAGTGCGGCCAGCGGCAGTTCGGGCAGGCCCTGCGCCGCGAACGCGTGCCGGTCCTCGCGGGCGGCGAAGATCAGCGCGATGCCCTCGGCGTACAGCCGGCGGGCGGCGAACACGAGTGCGTCGTGGGAGGCCCGGTCCAGCCACTGCGCGTCGTCCACGACGCACAGGAGCGGGCCGTCGCCGGCGTACTCGGACAACAACGACAACACCGCCAGACCGACGAACATCGGCTCCGAACGCTCGCCCGCCGCGAGCCCGAACGCGGCCGCCAGGGCCTGTCGCTGCGGGTCGGGCAACCGGTCCAGGTGTCCCAGCGCCGGGCGGAGCAGCAGGCTCAGTCCGGCGTAGGGGAGTTCGGCCTCGTACTCGACCCCGGTGCCCCGGAGCGTGCGCACACTCGTGCCGGTGAGCACGTGATCCAGGAGCGCGGTCTTGCCGATGCCGGGTTCGCCGCGCACGACGAGCACGCCGCTGCGGCCCTCCTCGGCGTCGGCGAGCAGGCGCTCGATTGTTCTCAGTTCGGAGTCTCGTCCGTACAACATGCCTTGCCGTCCCCCATGTCCACCGATCTCCCGGCGGTGTCGATCCTCGTGCGGGTTCCTGGTGCGGGCTCCTCGTGCGGGCTCCTCGTGCGGGTTTTTGGTGTCGATCCGTGGTGTCGATTCGTGGTGCCGATGCCGGCACTGATCCCTCGTACTGATCCCTCGTACTGATCCCTCCTGCGCCAAAGTACCTATGCGGGACTGATTCCGGTCGGTACGGGGCTCCGTAGGTTCATGTGCAACGGAGCTCGCCGGAACAGCCGGAAGCCCGGAGGAAGCACAAGGACGGTCACCATGACCACGAACATCGACTTCACCGCCCTCGCCGAGCGCTACATCGCCACCTGGAACGAGGCCGACCCGGCCACCCGCCGCAAGCTGGTCGAGGAGGTCTACACCGAGGACGCCCGCTACGTCGACCCGCTGGTGGTGGCCGAGGGCCACGACGCGATCGACGCCACGTTGGGCGCGGTGCAGGGGCAGTTCGCGGGCCTCGTGTTCACTCTCGGCGGCGCGGTGGACGGCCACCACGACCTGGCACGTTTCACGTGGAACCTCGGCCCGGCGGGCGAGGAGGCCATCGCGGTCGGCTTCGACGTGATCCACGTCGCCGAGGACGGCCGGATCACCCTGGTCAGCGGCTTCCTGGACAAGGTTCCGGCGGGTCTGTGATCCGGTGATGTACCCGCTCGACGGATCCGGGGCCGGGCCACGTCAGCGCCCGGCCCCCGGTGTCCTCGCGGTGGCGCGTTTCGCGTTCTCTTCTCTATTTCTTGTCGCGCCGTGCGCTTCTTCCTGCACCGCTCGACCTCGTTGCGCGGTCTCGGCCTCTCGCGCATCACGACCTCACGCATCACGACCTCACGCATCACGACCTCACGCATCACGACCTCTCTCGCGCGCCGTTCGGCGCCTTCACCCGGAACGGAAAGGAATCACCCATGTCCGCCGCCACGACGGCCACGGCTCCCGCAGCACAGGCATCGACGCCTCGGCAGTCGTGGGGTGCGCTGCTGGTCCTGCTCGCCGGAATCTTCATCACCACGCTGGACTTCTTCATCGTCAACGTCGCGATCCCGGCCACTCAGGAGGACCTGCACGCCACTCCGGCCGCGATCCAATGGGTGGTCGCGGGCTTCGGCCTCGCGGTCGCCGCCGGGCTGATCACGGCCGGTCGACTCGGGGACATCTACGGCAGGCGGCGGATGTTCGCGATCGGCCTGGGGTTGTTCACCCTCGCCTCGGCGGGTTGTGGGCTGGCCGGGAACGCGGAGATGCTGATCGCCGCCCGGGTTCTGCAGGGTGCGGCGGCGGCGCTGTTGATGCCGCAGGTGCTCGGGATCGTCAACGTGCTGTACGTCGGCGAGCAGCGGGTCAAGGCGTTCACCGCCTACGGACTGGCAATGGGCTTCGCCGGAGTCTTCGGTCAGCTCATCGGCGGCGCGCTGATCCAGGTCGACCTGTTCGGACTCGACTGGCGCAGCATCTACTGGATCAACGTGCCGGTCGGTGTGGTCGCTCTGGTGCTGGCTCCGAGGCTGGTGCCGGAGAGCCGGGGCGAGGGCAGCACCCGGCTCGACCTGGTCGGAACCGCGCTGATCACGTTCGGTCTGGTCGCCGTGGTGTTGCCGCTCGTCCAGGGCCGCGAGCAGGGCTGGCCACTGTGGACGTGGCTGTCCCTCGGCGTCGCTCCGCTGCTGCTCGGCGCGTTCACGCTGTACCAGCGCCGGCTGGGTCAGGGCGGCGGTGCGCCGTTGGTGGACCCGGTGCTCTTCCGCGAGCGGCCGTTCTCGGTCGGCATCACGATGGCGCTGGTGTACGGCCTGGTGAACGCCGCCTTCTTCCTGATCCTGGCGCTCTACCTGCAGATGGGGCACGGGATGTCGGCGCTGGACTCGGGGCTGCTGTTCATCGCGCTGGGGGTCGGGTACTTCCTGTCCTCGGCGATCTCGGGCCGGATCGCGGCGAAGCTGGGTCGACAGGTGTTGGCGGCGGGCGCGCTGGTGCAGGGTCTGGGACATGTGGTGCTGGTGGAGACGCTGTCCGGCACCCACGAGACGTTGGCGCTGATCCCGGGGCTCGCGCTGACCGGGTTCGGCATGGGCCTGGTGATGGGTCCAATGGCGGCGACGGTACTGGCCGGCATCAGGGCCAAGCACGCCGGTTCGGCGGCGGGCCTGCTCTCCACGGCACAGCAGGTGGGCGGCGCGCTCGGGGTGGCCCTGGTGGGCATCGTCTTCTACGACACGCTGGGTGACGCGCCGACAGCCGACACCTTCGGGGACGCGTTCGTGAACGGCCTGTGGCTGCTGACCGCCTTCTGCGCGGCGGTCGCGGCGCTGGTGCAGCTGCTGCCGAGGCGGCAGGCGGAGGCCGCGTCGGGTTCGGCAGAGTCGAACGGGTCGGGTGCGTTGCACGGGTCGAAAGGTTCGGACGGGTCGGACGGGTCGGACGGGTCGGCGGTGAGGGTGGACGTTCTGGTGTGAGTCGAGCGGACGAGGTGTGCGCGGCGATGGGCCCCGACCGGGTGGTCGGGGCCCATCGTTCGCGTGGTGTGGTGGGGGCGGCGGGTGCCTGGGTTCCAGGTTTTTGGGCGCTCGGGATCAGCCGAAGAAGGTGTATGCGCGGCGGATTCGGTGGTGTTGGGGTGCGTGGTGGGGTGGGCGGCGGTCCCGGTGGCGGGTTCGGTCGGGGTCGGGGACGGCGAGGGCGCGACCGGGGGCAGCGTTGGCGTCGGCGTCGATGCGGTGGTCGGTGGGCGCTTGAGGGCGAGGGCCAGGAACGCGCCGAGTACGGCTGCCGCGCCCGCGACGAGGCCGGCGGTGCACAGGCCGTCGACGAGGTCGGCGGGGGAGGCCGGGCCGGCGTCGAGGTCGAGGTGGGCGTTGGCCACGGCGATCAGCACGGCGAGTCCGGCCGCGCCGCCGAGTTGTTGGGCGGTGGTGGCCAGGGCGGAGGCGATGCCCTGCTCGCCGGCGGCCACACCGGAGGCGGCGGTGACGAACAGCGGTGAAGGTGACACCGCCGCCGATGCCCCAGATCAGGATGCCCGGCAGCAGCGCCGCGAACGGGCCGTCGGCCGACATGCCGAGCGCGAGCGCGCCGATGCCCAATCCGTTGCCGAGCATCCCGGCGAACAGCGTGATCCGCAGGCCCCGGCTGCCAATCAGCGCGGGACCGAGCCGCATGCCGGCGAACACCGACAACACGGTCACCGGTACGAAGGCCAGGCCGGTGCGCAGCGCGCCGTAGCCCAGGCCGTTCTGGAGGTAGGTGGTGAAGACGTAATAGGCGCCGCCGAGGCCGCTCTGGAAGACCAGGATTGCGGCCATGGCGACGGCCAGGCTGCGGTTGCCGAACAGGCGAAGCGGTACGAGCGGGTCGCGGGTGCGTTGCTCGACGAGCAGGAACGTGCCGAGCAGCACGACGCCCAGGCCGATCGCGCCCGCGCCGCGGACCGATGCCCAGCCCGCATCCGGGCCGCTGACCAGGCCGAAGACGAGGAGGGTGGAGCCGGCGGTGGCGAGCAGTACGCCGGGGACGTCCAGGCCGGTGCGTTCGTCGGCGTCGGGGGATCGAACCCTGAACCCGCGGATTAAAAGCTAGACAGCGGTGGCGGTAGCGGGCGTTGGGGCGAGTAGCGGTGTGCAGTTCTGTCCGGATCTGCACACGGCCGCGTCCCGCTGATACCGCCCCGTGACGCGATGCGTGAGCACCTCCGCTCACGCATCGCTCACGCATGCAGAGCCTTTGGGAGTGGTCTGTACCTGGCCGCGTCCATCCGAACAATGGTGGATTTCCTGAGCAGGCATCCTGGCGCCGCCGGACGTTCGACTCTCCTGGGCTTCACATCATTACGCCCCTCCAAGGCATAAATAACAGCAGGTCAGGATGGGTTTTGGGACAGCCTCCGTGCTCCCGGGCTCTGCTGCCGTAGCAGTCATGGTGAAGCCCAGCGAGATTGTGTCGAAGTAGACTTCGACAAAATCAGTCGCAGTCAATGTGTGGGAGATCCGATGGAGAACGGTCTGCCGGCCAAGCCGGGCGACGTGGTCGACCGGGACCGAGAGTGGAACCTTCTCGCGGAGTTCCTCGCTGATCCGGATCCCGCGATGCGGCTCGGCATCGTGTCCGGGCGACGGCGGCACGGGAAGTCGTACCTTCTGCAGGCCTTGTCCGAGCAGGTCGGCGGCCTGTATGTCACGGCGGTCCGGGAAGAGGGGCGGCTGCCTGCGATCCAGCGATTCAGCGATGCGATCGCTGCCCATGCCGGTCTGCGGTCCGGCAGTCTGCGCCTGACGGACTGGCGTGATGTGCTGTCCAATGCCCTGGATGTGACCGCCCGTTCACCGCACCCGCTGTTGGTGATCGACGAGCTGCCGTACCTGCTGCAGCACTCACCTGAGATCCCGGGCCTGCTCCAGCAGCTTTACGACGAGCGTCAGCGTGGCGCGCGGCCCGGGGACGGGCCGGGCCCGCGGTTGATCCTGTGCGGTTCCGCGATGAGTGTCATGCATGAGCTGTTGTCGGGGACGAAGCCGCTGCGGGGCCGGGCCGTGGTCGACCTGCGCCTGGGGCCGTTCGACTACCGGGACAGCCGCACCTTCTGGCAGATCAAGGATCCGCTGACCGCGTTGAAGGTGCACGCGGTTCTCGGCGGTGCACCCGGCTACCGGCCGGTGGCCGCCCGCCCGCATCCGGACGACGGCTTCGATGCCTGGCTCACCCGCACCCTCCTCGACCCGGGCCGCGCGGTGTACTCGCGCACCGAGACCGAGTACCTCCTGCGGGAGGACCCGCGGATCACGCAGCACACGCTGTACTACGACATCCTCACCGCCATCGCCCAGGGCGCCACCACCCCCACCAAGATCGGCGCGGCCCTTGAGCGTCCGCGCAACGCCGTTGCCCACCCTCTCGGGGTGCTGGAGTCGACCGGGTATATCCGGCGTGAGCAGGACATCCTGCGTACCCGGCACCCGGTCATCACGCTCGCGGACCCGGTCATCCGCTTCAACCAGCTGATCACGCTGCCGCAGGCGGCCGCAGTGGAGCAGGGCTTCGCCGAGCAGGTGTGGCAGCAGGCCGCCCCGACCTTCAACTCCAAGATCCTCGGACCGCACTTCGAGGACCTGGCCCGCGACTTCACCCGCCGCTACGCCTACAGCCTGCTGCCCACAAGTCTGCCCGGACCGGTCGGCACCACCGAGGTCGCCGACCCGGCCGCCCGGACCAAGCACGAGGTCGACGTCATCGCCCTGGCCGCCGGCGAACGACCGCAGTCCCCCCGCGCGAAGATCGCCCTCATCGGGGAGGCCAAGGCGACCGCCGCCCGCCGCGGCACCGGAGACCTGCAACGTCTGGAGCACATTTGCACTCTGCTGGCCGACCAGGGGTACGACACCTCCGGCACCACGCTGGCCTTGTACTCCCTGCACGGCTTCTACCCCGACCTGATCGAACTGGTGGGCCGACGTGACAACATCCTCCTGGTCGACCTGCCCACCCTCTACGGGGAGTAGTTCGGTCCGGCGGAAGTGGCTCCGGACCGGCCCGGATTCCCTGGGCGATCCGGTGACCGACTTCCCTGTGGAACCGCCGTACCCGCCGCGACTCCAGTGCCGCGACCACCCGCAGCCACAGATCCTCCTACACAGCAGGCCCATACCCGACGTCACCATTCAGCGTGCTGCCGCAGGTCGACCGGGCCCTGGCCGAGGCCGCCGGTCGCATCGTCCCGCGTGCCGCGAAGGTGGTCGAGTCCGCCGAAGACCAAGTCGCCGCGCCGACCGATGAAGCCCTGCCGCTCCTGTGTGACCTGACACTGGGACGTCCGCTCACGCAAGCGGCCCCGGACCAGAGGTCCAGGGCCGTAAAGAAGACCGCAGTGCGCGGTATTCGTGCTGGTCAGAAGCCTAAAGCCGGCCCTGACGCGAGTGGGCCGTCAGGGGATCGAACCCTGAACCCGCGGATTAAAAGCTAGACAGCGGTGGTGGTAAGGGGTGTTGGGGCGGGTAGCGGTGTGCAGTTCTGTCCGGATCTGCACACCACCGCGTCCCGCTGATACCGTCCCGTGATGCGATGCGTGAGCACCTCCGCTCACGCATCGCTCACGCATTCAGAGGCCCCGGGAGGTGTCGGTGCCTGGTCGTAGGCTCGTCGTCCGACGGTGGTGGATTGCATGAGTCGGCGTCCTGGCGCTGCCGGACATTCGGCCATTTTTCCAATGCTGAGCTGGCGTGCGATTCGCGAGATTGACCGCGCGTCGCGCATCTGTCCAGCCAGGATGTGGACTTCGACTTCGTGCTGGCCTGGCGATATGTGGCGCCCTTCAGAAGAAGCCCGGCTGACGGTTCGTCATCAGCAGCGCGCAGGAGTAGAGCCAGCAAGGCGCATCTCGGTTAGCCAAGCGCCCTTCGACTTCAGTCGGCGTCGACCGGGAGAAGCGCGAAGAACTCCTCAGCCGGAATCGGGTACTTAGTCTTCATCACGTCAGCATAGGCGCGCAGCGCCCGACTGATCTGGGCCTTAGAGCGAGGTGCGACGTGGACCTGCAGGAGGTCATACAGAAGCTGGGTGTTGCCACTGGCCATCTTGCCCTTGGCCTTGGCACCTTCCGGGGTCTCGATCCACATGGAGGAGAACGGGGCCGAGGTCATCTTCCAGTCAAGCGCCGACAGCCGCTTCATGATCTCCGGCCACTCCAAGGCTCCCTGCTCCAGGATGTGCCGAACCACCTTCGCCACCTGGTTCTGGATGGCAGGGCGCATGAACGGGTGACCGGCGCCGTCGCGGCCCTTGGGCGCCCGCACGTCCTTCGGTGACACTGAGGCGAGGTAGCGCTGACGCAAGTTGCCACACGCGTCAAGGAGTTCCCGGAGGCGTACGGCGACGATCTCGAAGCTCTGGTCGAGAAGTTCGTCGGTCGCTCGTTGCTTGGACTGTTCGGTAGTGCAGGGGAGGTCGTAGCCGATCTCCTTGACGATGTCGTAGACAACGGCAATGGTGCTCCAGGCCGGGCTCGACGCGGAGACCGACCGTTGAGCCAAAACGAGTTCGCCGTCCTGGCCCACCTTGCTGAACACGAGGACAACTTTGTCCCGCTTCAGGAACTCGTCATCGTCGAGCAGACGCCGAGTGAGGATGGCGAAGCTGTCGTCCTCATCGAGGGCGATGTTCTCCTGCAGGTTGGTGCTCTTGGCGTTCCGGTTGATGTTGGTGAAGAGCCGCCGGGTGCGGCGCCGGCCTTCATCAGTGTCGAAGTGTGGTACCACGATGACGTTGATGTCCTCGTTTCCCAGCTCCGGGTTCTGCTTGATCGCGTCTTTGATGGCCTTGAGCCGGTGCTGGCCGTCGAGGGCGAAGAACTGCTGGGTGCCGTCGAACGTGAGGACGCCAAAGTTGCGGTCCAGCCCTTGGAGGACGGCCTGATTTTCGGCATCCATCGTCACCGAGAGGTAGTTGGGGTCCCCACCCCACACCGCGATGATGAGAGCACCCAGGAAGCGGTTCTCGTTGGTGAGCAGGTACTCGGTGATGTACTGCGTCCGCGTGCCGACGCCGCGCTGGATCATGGTACCGAGGTCGCGGTTTCCGCCGAGTTCATGCGCGAAGTTAATCTCTCGGGCTACCTGGGCGTAGCTCATCAGGCAGGAGTAGTAGGTCCAGTTGCCGACCTTCGCTTCGAAGGCGGGAACGAACGTCTTGGACGGCATGGAGGTACCTCGATGTCAGGGGGCGAGCGAGCGCGGCCTAGGAGCGGAGCGCTGGTCTGGGGATGGTGCTGAGCCGACCGCGCAGAGTGGGACCGCCCCGGGTGTTGATCGGTGGGTTGTAGAGGTGGATCAGGCGGCTTTCCAGGTTCCTGATCATCGACCTGTCGTCGACTGTCGCGAACCAGTACTCCAGGGGGCGCAGGGCAAGGTAGTAAGTAAGCCGGTCGTCCCGATTGGTCGGGGGTTCTCGGGTCCAGAGGTCCTCGGGGTTCCCCCGCAGGTGCTTCTTGTAGTTTCGGTACCGATTTCTGAGCGTGTTGCCCAGTTCCCCCGCTCCACCCGCGTGCCCGATGTAGAGGACCTGGTGGAAGCTGCCCTCGGTCCGGTCTGCCATGGCCAGCTTGATCGCGGGGCGCCAGACGAACATGTAGACGCCTGGCTCGTCGGGAATCGCTATGGCGATGCTCTCGGTTGCGACGAGCCGTTCCCACGGGGATGCGAGTCGCTTCAGGTCGTCCTGGAGGACTTGGAGGCCCGACACGTCCATCATCGGTGTGATGCCGAACTGGAGCTCCAGAGCGGGACTGGCGTCCAGGCGGTGGCGGATGACTGCGCGCGCGACCGTGTCTGGTGTCGCCATTCCTCATGTGCTCCGACTGGGTGACGGCGTGTGATGAGCGCACACATCCTTACACGCCGTACCGACAGTCGGTGAGCGAGACAGAAAAGAGTCCGTTTGATGACTGTTTGCCATCAAACGGACTCTTGACTGAAATCGAGGGATTCAGAGATGGCAGACGGAGCAGCCCGCCTCGTCGTCATCGGCGTCGAGTGCGTCCGAGAGGACCTCCAGCAGTGGCCGGTTGGGCTTGATCCGCTTGGCGGCTCGGGCGAGGTTCGCCTCGTGCTTGGCCTGAATTTCCTCTCGCCGCTCTATGAGCTGGTGCAGGGACTCGCCCTGAGACCACGTGTAGTCGCGGCCCTGCATCGCGGTGTCCTGGTGGCGGACCTTCTCTTCGTACGCAACAGCCTTGTCGAAGAGCTCGGGGTGGCGATCCTTGAGGCCGACCCACTCGTGCTTGCGCTGGAAGAAGCAGAAGTAGCAGCCAGACCGGGTGCGCCATTCGTAGTAGCCGGGCAGGCCGGTGCCGGCCTCGTCGAGGATGCGGCCGACGCCCTCCCGGTCGATGCCATCCTCACGGAAGGGGAAGACCGCGGTGATGTTGGGTTTGGTGCTCACATAGCCGAGCCGGTTCTCGTCCGCTCGGATTGCGACGTACGAGATCACCTCGTCCTCGCCGACCCATTCTTCCAGAGGCTTGATCTTCAGGTTCTTCGTACACCAGCGCATTTGGGGGCTCGGTAGAGTGCCCTGGTAGACCTCGAGCCAGTGGTCGAAGTCCCGGTCGGTGTTCAACCGCGTGATCGGCTTGCCGACCGCGGCCTCGAGCTTGTTGAGGTACTCGTACGTCTCGGGCAGTTCAGCGCCGGTGTCGCAGAAGAAGTACTCCATCTCCGGCACGCGGTCACGCATGTAGATGGCAAGTGCGGAGGAGTCCTTTCCCCCGGACAATCCCAGGACGTGCCGGACCTTCTTCGCCGGGGTGGTTGCGTCACTCACGATCACTCCGTCCTCTCGAGTGCAGTAGTGGCAACAGGCTCGGACACACGCTGGGCGAGCGCCGCGAGCAGAATGCGCGCACCGTCGGGGCCGAGCGCCTTCTTAGCCTGTGCCAAGACACTGACAACGAGGCTCTCCGCCTCCTGCCGGGACTGCTCGGGCAGGTAGATCAGCGTGCGCTGCTCGCCACCATCCTTGTCGGTCAGGGTGAGCAGCCGGGCTTCGAGATCTTCCTCAGCGCCGCCGACCGCCTCGCCCGTCTTGTACAGGTGACTGACACGGTCGAGCGCGGCGGCCATTTCCCGGACACGACGGGCGAAGAGCGTGACGTCGTTGTCGGACCAGTCGCCCAGGGCAGAGTGCGACAGCCGCACGATCACGGGGTCGAGCCAGTCGGAGTCCGACAAGCCCTCGTTCAGTGCTATGGCGACGAACCCGCGAAGCTCGAGGCTGAGCGAGATACCGGCAAAGCCTTGGAGACGGCGTGCGAGTGCCTGTCGCAGTTCGGGCAGAGCCGAGGGCAGGCGGAACTCGCGGCTGATGGTCTCGACGACCTCGACGCGAAGCGCGCGGTCGGCGCCGGCGATTTCCTCGGCTGCGGCAGTCAGGCGCTCGACGTAGCCCTTGTTGCCGCTGGTGCTTTTGCGAGCCTCGGGGCTGATCGGGTCCAGGCATAGGGCTTGTGGGAGAGCGTGGAAGAGCAGGTCGTCCGGGTCTTGCGCGGTGAACAGCGCGGAGCGGATCGCAATGGCGTCCTTGCTGATGCGCTGTGTGCGGCGCGCGTATGGCGTGAGCACCATGACCCGCTCGAGCAGAGCACGGGTAACCGAGAGAATGGCCGGGTTGCGCAGCGCCTGGGAGCGGGGCGGTTCGACGTTCAGTGCCAGCGAGAGCTTCTTGACAACGCTCTCCCGCAGGCCGTCACCGAGTGGCGTGGCCTTCACGGAGAACCGGCCCGGCGCCTTGATCATCCGCTCCACCACGTCGGTGGTCAGGCGCGGTAGGTAGGAGCCCTCCTCGAACAGGGCCACGTCCTGGCTGCGCAGGATAAGTGCGGTCACCACCAACAGAGGCACCACGCCGGCCTTGACGCCGTATGGCGGCACCATGACGGCGCGGAAGATCTCGTCAAGATTGGTGCGCTTGTGGGCGTCCGAGAGTGCCATTTCAAGGGCATCCCAGACGGGCAGCACGTGCGGGTGGGCGGGGCCTGGCCGCGAGAAGCCGTAGGGCAGCAGCGTGGTCGAGGAGTCGTCCGCGGTGCCGCTGTTCTCCCGGTGCAGGCCCATGAACTCCAGAGCCCCGCTGTACATGGCGCGCTCGGCCGGGTACTTGTCGATGCCCAGGTGACGTTCGCCGGACTTGGTCAGCATGGCGGTCAGCAGTTTCCCGCGTGCTTTCGCCCCCTGGCTGGTCAGCTCATGGCGACCGAGCATCTCGTTGCGAATGTGCGGGGTTGCAGGGAACACCCGGTCACAAGCGATGGACGCAAGTCCGCTGAGGCTACGGCTTTCGATGACCTCGCCCTCGCCAGACTCCGCAGTGATGCCCGAGCGCCACAGGCGCCAGGTGGCTCGCTGGGTAAGAGGGAAGAATGCTGCGCTGAGCAGTTCGAGCAGCTCGCGCTTGGCAGCCGATGTCCGCTCGGAGATCTCGCGACTAGCCACCGGGTCCAGGGTTTTGTCGCGCTGCAGTTCCTCCAGCGCCACGAGGTGGAAGGCAGCACGCAGGACTAGGTCTGGCTCATCGGTCGTCCCGAGCACTACGGGCAGCGAAGATTCGACGAAAGGCCGATCCTCCATGGTTCCGAGGTGGAAGACGAGAAGGCCGTCGGCGTGGTCGTTGAGTTCGTCGGGTCCCTCGATGAGCTGCGTCTGGGCACCGGAGATTCGGACGAAAAGGGCGCGAAGCATGCCTGTGATCTGGCTGTGCCGGCCAGCCGCGACAGCCAGCGGGAGGTAGTCACCGAGCCTTTGGAGGACTGCTGCCTCGTCGAGGTGGCTGAGTGCCTCCTTGAGGCGCCCGTCGATGTCGAAGTTGCTTCCGCGCCACACGCGGTACTCGCCGTTGAATGTGCGGAGTACCAGGAGGCCACGGTCCACCAGGCCGTTGAGCTGCTTCTCCAGGGCGGCGAACGCCTTGGGACTGGGTGCGTCGGCCGGGTCGTGCAGCGCGAAGTAGATCATTGCCGCGGTCGCCCGCAGCGCACCGTCGGAGTCGATCAGGTTCAGCATGCCGATCGTGCGCAGAAGGCGCTGCTCGGCAGTGGACAGGCCATTGGCTTCGGTGACCCGGGATTCGATCTCGATCCAGCGGCTGGCGTTGCTTGATGCCAGCAACGAGGTTCGGCCGGAGTCGAGGAAGAAGTCGTACAGCTGGGGCAGCTGGACGGTGCTCGCCCGGCGCGGCTTGTCAGTCGAGAACGAGGCGAGTGAGCGGCGGATCGTGTGGGGCTCGTCGTTGTTGAGGAACCCGGACAGGCTGCGGTCGTGCTGACCGATCTGCGCCGCGAGGAAGGGCGCCGCGACCGCGGTCAACGGATGCAGGGGATAGAGGTCGGCGAAGTCCTGCACCGCGAGGTCCACGACATCGTTGAGGCCGTGATCACGCCAGGCCTTCTCGGCTGCCTCGGCGTGCGCCCAGATGAGCTTGCGGCCGGGCTCCGCAACAGCGGACTGATCGAGTCGGCGGCGCATCAGCTGGACCGAGTCGCCCAGGTGGGGGGCAAAGGTGATGTCTTCGAATCGGCCCTGGATCTTGGCCCATTCGCGGGTCTGCAGCTCGCTGGAGTGGGCAGCGTAGTCCATGAACGACAAGTGCTGCAGTGTCATCATGAACAACGGCAGGCCACGGCTGCCAGCGCTCTTCTCCGCGAGATCCTGCAGGAGGAACAGGTCGTCCTTCGCGCTGGAGAACTCGCTGTGCCCGGCAAGGTGCTCCAGGGTCTTGCCGAACTCATCGATGATCAGCAGGAGAGGCTGCTGCGCGCACAGGGCGGTGACGGCAGCGACGATGTCCTCGGGCTTGGCGGTGGCAGGATCATCGCACCGCGCCAGCGCGGTGGCGACAGCCTTGGGTGTCCTGGACGGCCAGCGCCGCTTGGCGGCGGTCTGCAGGGCACGGGACAGGGTGGTAACGAGAGGCTCGCGCCGGGCGGTCGCGACAGCGCCAAGGAAACCTTCCGGCGCTAGTTGGTCACGAGATGTGGCCAGGCGCCGCGCCAGGCCGGGGCTGACGGTGGCCAGCACAGCGTGTGCCTCGGCGCGCCGGCTCTCGTCGCACCCGAGAGTCGCGTCGATGAGATTGGCTAGGGTGGACTTGCCCGAGCCATAAGGTCCAGTGAACGACCACGACCTGGGACGGCGCAGGTCGCCGAGGGCGTTGGCAACCCGATCGAACACGTCGACTGCCCGAGCACCGATATACGGGGAGTGCAGTTCGTCCAAGACATCGCGCTCCACATTGGTGGAGCGCATACGCGAACCGATCACCTGGACACCGGCCGGGAACTGCGGGCCACCGGAGGACATGCGGGCGGCGCTGGACCGCGTGGGGGTCTCGGTGGTCACTGTGTCTCCTCGATCAGGGCGAGCTGCGGCTCAAAAACGTCCTGAAGCTTGAGTTCGCGCGCCTCAGCTTCGGCGAGCTTGGGATAGCTGCGGCCCCAGTCCTCGCGGGTCGGGAAGCCCGGCCTCTCCCGGACCTTGTCGTACTGGGCGTCCAAAACATCCCAAGCCAGATCGAACGGGTCGGAGGTGAACGCCAGACTGCGCTGACCGACCGCCTCCACCACCTGCAGGCCCGCAGTGGTGGCGGCCACCCGCTCCAGGGCTCCGGCAATGTCAGGTTCACGCACGCGGAAGGCCCGCCCGGGTGCGCCGTGCTCGTTGGCGAGCCGGGCGAGGGAAATAGACCCGGCACTGCGGGTGGTCTGAGCGGCGTAGTCGAGGCAGGCGTACGCCACCACGCGGTCAGGCAAGGAGATGCGCGAGCCGGTCGTGAACTCCCACTCGGCACGTCCGGAGGTCGGATGGTCCACCGCTTCCATCAGGCCGAGCTCACGGAAGGGGCAAGCCAGCAGGTCTTCAAGCGCGCCGGGCGCGCCGCCCTTGGCCCGCTTCGCTGGAACGTACATCTTGGTAATGCAGTCGACGTCCCTGATAACGGATGCTTCCGCAGGCGCTTCTGCGTACGACAAGTTCGCGTGTCGCGCGATCAGCTGGGTGAGGTCGGGCGCTGAGAACCGCGCGAACGGCGCGAGCTGGAAAGCGACATACCAGGACGGCGCCCAGCTCTTTGCCCCGGGCCGGGAGCACAACAGCCACCAATGCAGCAGCCATAGGCTGCCCTGCTCTTCTAGATAAGGATCGGCACCGTTCTCATCGAGGAGCCACCGTGCCTCCCACGTGGGGTAGGAGAACAATGCGCGGGCGTTGGCATCATCGCCTGGGAACTCGCGGGTCAGTTTGAAAGCCCGTGACCAATACCTCATGGCATTGGACATGTTCTTGCCGACCCCGAGAAGAACGGGTGCGTCATCCGCTAGGAACGTGTCCGGGCGGTCCTTCACCTGCATGTATGCCTTATGGAGCCACCCGAATCGCGGCGCGAAGGTCTCGTGGCGCGCGAAGTTGAAGTGGGCGGCTTCCGCGAGCCGGCTGTCTGACATGCGAGGCTTTCTCCGTGTCCGTCAAAGCGTGGATGGTGTTAGTGCAGGCCTTGCTACATGGGGGCCGTCAGCGCTGCTCGCACCTGCCGGACGGCTCGTGCCGCCGACGCAGCAGCGCGCTCGATGTCGAGCGTGGTCGTGGCGTACCCGAGAGAGAAACGGAGTGTGGAGTCAGCCTCTTCCCGACTGCGTCCCATGGCGAGGAGCACGTGGCTCGGGCTAGGCGCGCCAGAGGAGCAAGCGCTCCCCTCTGACGCCGCCACGTCCGGCATCGCGGCGAGCACCGCATCCGCTGGCGCACCGTGGAACGTAATGCTGGTGACTCCAGGCAGCCGCATGCTGAGCGCGCCGTTGATCCGGCAATCGCCGACCTGCCCAACGAGCGACTCCTCCAGTGCGTCACGCAGCTGTTCGATTCGGGGAATCTCCGTGGCCAGAGCCCGCCGGGCGGCCTCGGCGGCGGCACCCGCGCCTGCGATGCCCGCCACGTTGTGTGTTCCGGCCCGCCAGCCTCGCTCCTGTCCGCCACCAAAGAGCAACGGGCGGTACGGCAAGGCGATACCGCGGCGTACGAACAGGGCGCCGACCCCCTGCGGGCCGCCGAACTTATGGGCGGACAGGGAGAGGAGGTCTACGTCCGTCTCCGCGAGGTCGATCGGGAGCCGGCCGATGAGTTGCGTGGCGTCCGTGTGGACGAGCGCTCCCGCGCGGTGGGAAGCCTCGACGATAGGTTCGAGTTCGGTGATTACCCCAGTCTCGTTGTTGGCTGCCATCAGCGACACGACTGCCACTTCACCGGTGGTCAGACTCGCGCGGAGGGCATCCAGGTCGACCAGGCCGTCCTCATCGACGCGCAACAGCATCAGGGATCCGGGGCTGCCAAAGGTGATGGCCTTGGCAGTCTCCAAAACCGCCGGATGCTCGACCGTGCTCGTGACCAGTCGACCACCGATCTCGAATGCTGCCCGCAGGGCCAGGTTGTTGGCTTCTGTGGCCCCGGAGGTGAAAACGATCTCGCCGTGGGAGCAGTTCAAGAGTTCAGCTACCTGCCGGCGCGCCAGATCGACGCGGTCGGCCGCGTCACGGCCGGAGCGATGGGTGCTAGAAGCGTTGCCGACGGCGCTCATGGCCTCGACCGCTGCCTTGAGGGCTTCTGGTCGTGCCGGCGCGGTGGCGTTGTAGTCGAGGTAGGCCGGATCCGAGCTAGGTGACTGAAACGTCACAGTTCACCCCGTTTCGCTCTATTCTAGCCGCTCTTCATCAACTGGCGGCGAATCTCGTCCGGTACGAAACCCTCCACCAGTAGTAAGGAGATCCTAGCCGGAGCGAAGGACAAACGAAGGCGAGGCATGAACTTCAGCCCCCGGCAATGACTCCCAATGACCGAAATAAAACAAATGTTCCCTTGGATGGGATGTGCCTCGTAGCGATGCGAATTCCCTTGCGGAAACCGGTAGTTCGGGCAAGTGTGACCTGAGTGGTTTGCCGAGTCGACCAGAACTCGCAGTAGAGCCCAGAGGTTCGGGGGCCGGACCTTGGCTGACGGGTCTAGGGTCTGATCTCAGAGTGAGGGGCGAGCTGGTCGCGTGCCGCTGTGCCAAGGGGCGGGCGAATGGACAGGGGCTGAGGGTGGGAGCTGGAGAAGCAAGTCGCGGTGTGCAGACGCAGACAGGGCGATACGTGTCGTGACCGGATCTCCAGGTATTGCCTTCGCATCCGTGCTGAACAGCGCGCCTCTTTCGTACGTGCGGGGTCTTCTCGGCCAGCATGCCTGTGACCTGCTGGACCTTCTGCACAAGGGAGAAGACGCAGACGAGAAGCTGCGCCTGGTCGCAGCCTCGGCTGTTTCTCCGGAGCGACTCATCGGCGACCCCGAGGAGCGCACGCAGCTCTTGCGGTTCTTGCCCGAGGAAAAGCTCGCAGAACTCGCTAGCCGCCTCGGTGTCGACCACTCCACGAGCTCCGGCACCCTCCTCGCGGCCCTGCCGTGGACCACCGAACAGCAGCGCACCCTTCTCGGCTTCCTGGGCCTCGTCGTCGACCGTGCCCCCGAGCTACCGGTCTCCTTCCGCAGCGCCACTGCGCCGCTGTACGGGATGTTCCCCCATCAGCGACTCGCGGCCAACAGTGTCCAGCGCATGCTTTACTCCGGAGAGCGCAGGGTCCTGCTGCACCTGCCCACTGGTGTCGGCAAGACACGCACAGCCATGAATCTCATCAGCGACCACCTGCGCCGGCACGAGCCGACCGTCGTGGTGTGGCTGGCCAGGGGACGAGAACTACTGGAGCAAGCGGCACTCGAGTTCGAAAAGGCATGGGCCTCACTCGGCAACCGTGAGGTGACCGTGGCCCGGATGTGGGGAGACGCGCCGACCGACCTCACGGCGATTGAGGACGGCCTCATCGTCCTGGGCCTCGACAAGGCCAACGCCGCAGCAAACGCCGACCCGACGTTCCTCGACCGCCTCGGCGTGCGCACCACTCTCACCACCTTCGACGAAGCCCATCAGGCGATCGCCCCGACCTACCGCAGAGTCGTCGACGCTCTCACACTGCGTAGCGACTCAAGTTTGTTGGGGATGACGGCGACCCCTGGACGGACATGGGCCGACATCGACGAGGATGAGCGGCTGTCCGACTTCTTCGCACGCCAGAAGGTCATGCTGAAGATCGACGGATACGACAGCCCCGTTACGGCCCTGATCGAACAGGGTTACCTCGCTCGGTCGAACTTCCGCACCGTAGCCGCTGACTCAGGCATGCTCCTCAGTACCCGGGACAAACAGGCCCTCGCCGCCTCGTTCGACATCCCCGACGAATTGATGACGAAGCTCGCAGAGAGCGTGCAGTGGAACTTGCAGGTCGTCGATACCGTGCTCGACCTCAGCGAGCGACACCGGCGGATCCTCCTCTTTGCTGCATCCGTCGAGCACAGCCGCCTGCTTGTTGCGATTCTCTCCGTCTTCGGTCTCGATGCCGATCAAGTAACTGCCGAGTCCTCGCCGCGACACCGAGACCGGGTCATCGCCCGCTTCAAGGGGCCTGGCACTCGGCCGATGGTTCTATCAAACTTCGGCGTCCTGACCACAGGTTTCGATGCTCCTGCTGCAAGTGCCGTGGTCATCGCCCGCCCCACCCGGTCTCTGGTCCTCTACAGCCAGATGGTGGGTCGGGTCATCCGTGGACCTAAGGCGGGCGGAACCGCCACCTGCGACATCGTCACGGTCGTCGATCCCGCGCTCCCGGGCTTCGGAGACGTGGCGGAAGCATTCACCAACTGGGAGGACGTGTGGAACACCCGGTGACATCCAAGTACTCGATCGTCACATCCGATCTGACGGTCAAAGCCCTGCAGGACAGCGGCTACAAGTCGACGGCCCATGCCATTGCCGAACTCATCGACAACGGCCTTGAAGCCAAGGCTGACCTTGTCGAACTCTTCGTCGTCGAGTCGATGGACCGCCCCTCCCATCGGGCCCGCTACCGTGTCGAGAAGATCGCGGTCCTCGACAACGGCTCCGGCATGGATCCCGAGACCCTGCGGCAGTCACTGCGCTTCGGGGCTGGTACTCGTGGGGATCGCAAGGGGATCGGCCGCTTCGGTGTCGGCCTACCGAACTCCAGCATCTCGCAGTGCGACCGGGTCGACGTCTGGTCCTGGACCAACGGCCCCCAGAACGCTCTCCATACCTACCTCGACCTCCAGGAGATCTCTCAGGGGCTTGAGGAGGTCCCCGAGCCCAAGCTGGACGCTGTGCCCGACGAGTGGCAGGCTCTCTCCGAAGGTCTCGGCACGTCCGGCACCCTGGTGCAGTGGACCGCTCTTGAGCGGGTCCAGTGGCGCGGTGCCGAGGCCACTATCGCCAACACCGAGAGCTTGATCGGTCGTATTTACCGACGGCTGATCATGAAGGGCAAGCGGATCAAGCTTGTCCCGGTACGCGGCTGGGTCCAGCTGCCCGGCGTCCGGGACACCCGCCCCAACGACCCGTTGTACCTCATGGCGCCGAGTGCCACTCCGCACCCCTTCGATGGCAAGCCGATGTTTCGTGCTCACGGCGCCGGAAACGTTGGCCAGGTTGGTGTCGAGCGGTTCGTGGTCAAGGGCGTGGATGGGGAGGAGTACCCCGTCTTCGTCCGGTCTTCGATCGCCGTTCAGTCCGCCCGCCGCACCGACATCGCAGGTGAGGCGTGGCCTCCGAACGTGCCGACCAGCCTCAAGCCTGGTGACACCCCGTGGGGCAAGCACGCAGCTCGGAATCAGGGAATCTCCCTCATACGCGCAGACCGGGAACTGGATCTCGATACCGGGTGGATCAACTCCTATGACACGCGTGAACGTTGGTGGGGGGTGGAGATCGACTTCCCGCCAGGCCTCGACGAGGTCTTCGGAGTCACCAACAACAAGCAGTCCGCAACGATCTTCTCCAGCCTCGCCCACTTCAACTGGCGAGAGGAGGCGGCCGGCCTGTCATGGGACGAATTCCGGGAGGCATTGCGCGAGGAGGGAAATCCGCGCCTTCCCCTCATCGAGATCGTCTACCACATTCGCGAGAAGCTCCTCGGCAAGCTGCGCTCCGACCTGGAAGACCAGACGCAGGGCACAGGTACGAGCCGCAAGCGCCACGAGGTGGTCGAAGTCCAGGCCGAGACTGCAGTCAAGCGCCGACGAGCAGAGAGCCGGCCGAGCCTGACCGACCAGCTCGCTGAGGAGAGCACCGAAGAGGAGAGCAAGCAGCTCCAGTACGAGAGCCTGGTCGAAACGCACCGCTACACCCCGGCCGACGCCCAGCGCATCATCGAAGAAACAATGTCGCAGGGCAAGCATGTCCGGCTCCTGACCAGCCGCAATCCCGACTCCCCCGCCTTCTTTAGTGTCGAATACATCCCCGGCATGCTCCAGGTCGCCCTCAATATGGACCACCCGGTCTACAACGACCTGATTGCTGTCCTCGACGGGGACATCGAGGGTGCGAGCCGCGAGGAGCTCGCTGAACGCCTCACCGCTGCAGCCGGTGCTTTCAAACTTCTGCTGATTTCCTGGGCCCGGTTTGAGGACGAGCAGCCGGAGAAGCCGCGCGAGCGCGCCAAGAAGATGCGGCAGGACTGGGGCCGCCTCGCCAGCGAATTTCTCGGAGCCAGCGATGCCGACGACGAGGACGACGAGTGACGACCGACCACGTCTGGCGCCAGATCGAACAGCTCCTGGGCACGGCGACCAACAGCGTCATCCTGGTAGCGCCCTTCATCAAGAAGGAGACCTTCCGGGCTGCGCTTGACGCGATACCCGCCGGAGTCCAGAAGATCACGTGCATCACCCGCTGGTCCGTACCCGAGGTCGCCGCTGGCGTATCCGACCCGGAGATCGCCGAACTGGCAGAGCAGGACGGCCGCGCGGTCGTCCTGCTCTGCCACAACCTGCACGCAAAGCTGTACGTGGCCGACGACCGTTGTCTCGTGGGGTCCGCCAACCTCACTGGCAAGGCCACCGGTCGAGTTCCGGCAGCCAACGTCGAGCTCCTTGTGGAGGCCGACGTGGCCCATCCCGAAGTGCAGCGGGTACTTGATGCGATCGAGGGCGCCGCGGTGCCCGGGACGGTGCAACTGGCCGAGCAGTTACGCGAGCAGGCGAGCCTCATGCATAGCGACGAGGACAGCCCCCGCGTCCTCGTACCAGGCCAGGACAGGCAGCCGGCACGCTGGCTTCCGGAGACCCGAAACCCGGAACGGCTCTACCGTGTCTACAACGGACGCCACCGCCACATCGGTAGCGACGTGCTCGCCGGCGTACTCCGCGATCTTGCGCACCTCGACATCGGTCCCGGGTTCGACGAGCAGGCGTTCGGTTCAGCAGTCCTTGCCCGCCTCCGCGCGATGCCCGAACTGCACGCCCTGACGGCAGCCGGGCGGATGAACCTGGGCGACGCGCAGGCGGACCTGGCCGCAACAGGAGACTTCACGGCTGAGCAGGCGCAGCGCGCAGTCGAGACGATCGCAGCGTGGCTGGGCTACTTCGATGAGGTCCACCTCGTGCCCGTCGGCCCCTGGGAGATTCGTCAGGGCAAGGAACTCACCTAGAGGGAGCCACCTCACCGCAGAGGGTGGTCTGCGAGGCCTCGATGCTCTGGCGGACCACGCTCCGGGATCTCCGCCCGCCACCAAGGCTCAGCACAGCCCGGGCAGCGCGATATCTTAATGGCGCCCCACCAACCAGGGCTTCGACGTGGTGCGCAAGGCGGAGAAGGTACCGGGACATGGCAGTAGCGCGGATCCCCTACCTGCTTGGCCACGCCGAGATCGCCGAGCTGTTCGGCGTCAAACGTCAGACCTCGGCGAAGTGGCGCGTCGACGGAACACTGGGCCAGCCCGACCTTGTCGCGTCCGGCAACCCCTACTGGTTGCTGAACACCGTCCTCCGACTCGACGGCCATGCGGGCCGGCAGGTCGCCGAGCAACGCCTCAAGCACTACCAAGCGAGCATCCCGGGTGGCTACCGCGTCGACGACCGTGAGCTGCTACCCGTCATCCTGGGGATCCAGGAGGTCGCTCAGGTGCTAGGTGTTGATAGGCAGACCGTGTCTCGTCGGCGACACCGTAGACAGATCGCCGAGGCCGACCTCCTGCTCTCCCGGTCGCCGCTCTGGTTGCTCGATACGGTCGTAACGGACGCGCACGAGCGTGGGGCGGCTCTTGTTGCGGAGGAGGTTGAGCGGCTGAAGGCCGGTGAGCGGACGCCGCAAAAGCCGCGGGGCCGCAAGGTGGCATTGGAGCCCCGACCGCCCAAGAAGTCTCTGCCAGCGGCGCAGAGTTTCACGTCCGCTGAGCACGCCGAGGCTGTCGCCTTCCTCGGCGAGGTGCTCTCCGAGGGCCACACCACGGTGATCCGGCCGAAGCGGTAGAGGCACGCTGGCGAACGTCGGCGCAGCACATGCTCGTACGTCTGCATTGGCACCCTTAGTGGGAGAAACAGTTGACGATAGCAATTCTATCAATAGAATCTCTCATGTCGAGTTCAGACTCTCACCAGGGGGCCCCTCATGTCACGCAGTATCTGTCAGGCGCCGGCATCTACCCGCGCTAGCGGCGCGTCATCCACAGGCTGTGCACGGGGAGCCAGCTCGTGAAGGTCATTTCTTACGGTGGCGGAGTGCAGTCGACGGCCCTCCTCGCATTGGCTGCCGACGGCAAGATCGACTATCGAACGTTCTTGTTTGCCAACGTCGGTGACGACAGCGAGAACCCCGGCACCCTCAAGTACCTCCGCGAGGTCGCAGCTCCGTACGCAGCCAAGGCCGGGCTCGACCTGCGCATCCTGGATCGCCGGCGCCGCGATGGAACCACCGAGACCCTTTGGCAACGTCTCAATCGACCCGCTACCCGTTCCATCCCGATCCCGGTACGCATGGCCAATGGCGCGCCTGGTCGTAGGTCCTGCACGGCGGACTTCAAGATCAAGGTTGTCGGACGGTGGCTCCGTGGCGCAGGCGCTACCAAGAGCGATCCAGCAACGGTCGGCATCGGTATCTCTGTGGACGAGATTCACCGCGCCAACCGTCGTAGGTGCGAGGCGTATGAGGTGATCGAATACCCGTTGCTCGACCTCGGGCTGCGACGTGCCGACTGCCTGGAGATCATTGAGCGCGCTGGGCTCCCTGAGCCGCCCAAGAGCTCCTGCTTCTTCTGCCCGCTTCGCACTGTCGACGCCTGGAGGCGGCAGCGGATCGAAGAGCCCGAAGTGTTCGCACGTGCAGTGCAGTTGGAGGAGACACTCAACGCCCGCCGACGCGATCTCGGACGCGATCCTGCTTTCCTCACGCGCTATGGACGGCCTCTTCCCCTGGCGATCCCTGCGGCTGGCGCCAATGACGAGGACAAGGACGCTACCTGCGACTCTGGTTGGTGCATGACCTGAGCGCACCAATAACGGCCCTCAGCTCAGCGGCAATACCGCTGAGCTGAAGGCCGTGTGTGCTGAACTGCCCCTCCCACACAACGGGGGAGCTCAGCTTGACCTGAACATCTTGTGGAAGGCCGCGATGCCGTGAATGAAGTTCTGCGTGAGCAGGTCGCCTACTACCGGGCCCGAGCGGGTGACTACGACGTTGCCTACGCACAGCGCATGGGCCTTGAGTTTTTGTGGAGCGAGGTTGCGGGTTCCGCCATCGACGGTGACGTCTTGGAGCTGGCCTGCGGGACTGGGCAATGGACGCGCTACCTGGTCGACCGAGCGAGCACCCTGACAGCCCTCGATGCGGCACCGGAGATGCTGGCTGTCGCGCGGGAGCGGATGGCCGATGCGTCGGTCACCTTCGTTGAGGCCGACGTCTTTCAGTGGGTCCCGCTCCGTCGGTACGACACGGTGTTCTTCGCCTTCTGGCTCACCCACGTTCCGAGGAGCCACTTTGCAGCGTTCTGGGCCATGCTTCGCCAGGCGCTGAAGCCGGGTGGTCGCGTCGTGTTCGTGGACGATGGGCCCCGGAAGGCCGAGATTGAGACGCCGCTGCCGGGCCCTGACCCGACCATCGTGCGCCGTGAGCTGGTCGACGGGACGGTGCATCGTGCGGTGAAGGTCCTTCACGAGCCGCAGGAGCTGACGGCCGCGTTGGTGGCGCTTGGATGGACCGCGAATGTGCGCGCCAGCGGCCCGTACCATGTAATCGGGGAAGCCACCCCTCGAGACGCCGACTGACGGACCCTGCTTCCTGACCTCTGCGTGTCGACTCGGTGGCTTTCGGTATTCATCTGGGCGGGGCTCGACGCTGTGCTAGCTTTCTGTTACCGCTGGCCCTCGTTGTAGTCGCCGCACGCGCTTGTGGGTCCACGGCCGACCCGCAACCTCTTCATGGAGTAGTGCATCGCATGGCGAGATACCTCATCACGAGCGCCCTCCCGTACATCAACGGGATCAAGCACCTCGGCAATCTCGTCGGCTCCATGTTGCCCGCCGACGTGTACGCGCGGTACCTGCGCCAGCGTGGGCACGAGGTGCTGTACGTCTGTGCGACGGACGAGCACGGGACCCCGGCCGAGCTCGCGGCCAAGGACGCGGGGCTGTCGGTCGCCGAGTTCTGCGCGCAGCAGCACGACCTGCAGGCGCAGATCTACGCGGGCTTCGAGCTCTCCTTCGACCACTTCGGCCGCAGCTCCTCCGTGCAGAACCGCGAGCTGACGCAGCACTTCGGCAACCGGCTCGCCGAGCAGGGGCTGATCGAGGAGCGCGTGGTCAAGCAGGTGTACTCGCGTGCGGACGAGCGCTTCCTGCCCGACCGCTACGTGATCGGCACCTGCCCGCACTGCGGGTACGACGCGGCGCGCGGTGACCAGTGCGAGAACTGCACCCGCCTGCTCGACCCCACGCAGCTCATCGATCCTCGGTCCGCGATCAGCGGCAGCCACGATCTCGAAGTCCGGGACAGCAAGCACCTGTTCTTCCGGCAGTCGCAGCTCGCGCCGCGTCTGCGGGAGTGGATCGAGACCCGCGAGGGTTGGCCGACGTTGACCACCTCGATCGCGCTGAAGTGGCTGAACGAGGGCTTGGAGGACCGCGGCATCACGCGCGACCTCTCCTGGGGTGTCCCGGTGGCCCGCGAGGGCTTCGAGGACAAGGTCTACTACGTCTGGTTCGATGCCCCGATCGAGTACATCGCCGCGACCAAGGAGTGGGCCGACCAGGCCCCCGAGGGCGAGCGGGACTGGGAATCGTGGTGGCGGGATGCCTCGGATGTTCAGTACGTCCAGTTCATGGCCAAGGACAACATCCCGTTCCACACCATCACGTTCCCGGCCACGATCATGGGGACGGATGAACCGTGGAAGCTCGCGGACTTCATCAAGGGCTTCAACTGGCTGAACTACTACGGCGGCAAGTTCTCCACCAGCCGTCGCTACGGCATCTTCATGGACGCCGCGCTGGAGATCCTGCCGGCGGACTACTGGCGGTACTTCCTCATCGCCAACGCGCCCGAGTCGGATGACACGAGCTTTTCGTGGGAGCTGTTTTCCGCCCAGGTCAACAAGGACCTGGCCGACACCCTCGGCAACTTCGTCAACCGGGTGCTGGCCTTCAGTAACAAGAAGTTCGGCGGCCAGGTGCCTGCGGGCGGCACGCCCGGTCAGGCCGAAGCCGACCTGGGCGCCCAGGTGGTGGAACTGCTCGCCGAGTACCAGGAGCACCTGGAAGCGAACCAGTACCGCAAGGCTGCCCAGGCGCTGCGGGCCCTGTGGAGCGCGGCGAACGTCTACCTGGAGTTCAAGGCGCCGTGGACCGAGGTCAAGACCGACCCGGAGGCCGCCGCGCTCACGCTCCGAACCGCGATGAACCTGATCCACCTGTTCGGCGTCATCTCCGAGCCGGTGATCCCCGCCAGCGCCGCGACCATCCAGGGCATCTTCGAACTCGACGACGACGCCCGGCGCGTCTGGCCGGTCGCCGACGAGCTGAAGCAGCTCGACAAGGTCGCCGCCGGCATCGGATTTGAGGTTCCGCCGGTGTTGTTCCGTAAGATTGCCGATGAGGATGTCGCCATCTGGCGTGAGCGCTTCGGCGCGCCCTCCGAAGACTGAACCGCGGGAGCGGGCAGGCCGCCAATCCGGTCCGCCCCCGCGGTTCGCCTACACCGGCAGTTCGCTGCCCACCTCGCGCGGCGAGACGTTCATCAGAACGATCTCGCCGCGCGACGTCGTTTCCGGAACCCGCAGCAGGCTCAGCGCGGCGGAGCCCGGCACGTGGTCGAGGTAGTCCGAGAACAGGCGCCGCGCCAAGTGCAGGAGCAGGCAGGCGATCCCGCCTCCGTGGCCCACAAGCAGGACTCGTCGCGCGGGGCCGCCGCAGAGGTCGTCCCACAGCGCGACGTAGCGGGCCTGCACCTCCTCGCTCGTTTCCCCGCCCGGCACGCGATGGCGGTGGATCGGTACACCCGCTCGGGCCGCTTCCGCTGCGGCGAGTTCGCGGGGGCGGCCCGCGAGGTGGCCGCTGTTCTTCGCATCGAGGCGCTTGTCGGTCCTGACGTCCGGGATGGCGGCCAGGTACTCCCGCAGGATCTCGGCGGTGGCTTGGCAGCGGGCGGCCGGGCTGACGTACAGGCTGTCGAAGGCGATCCCGGCCAGGCGCGGTCCCAGCTCGTGCGTGTCCCTGGCGCCCTGCGTGCTGAGTTGACCGCCGATGCCTTGGCCCTGGTGCAGGCCGCGTTCGTTTTCCTCGGTCTGGCCGTGGCGAACGACGTAGATGTAGCGCTGTCGCTCGTGGTGCTCCTGGGGCGGGGTCAATCCCACTCCCGGACGTCGACCTGGGCGGACACCGCGGCGTACAGCTCCTCGTGCTCGTCGCGCGTCATCCACGAGAACCGGTCGTAGTGCCATTCGATGTAGAGCACGGAGACGAGGCGGAGGGTGTCGTCCGCAAGCATCTTGCGTAGGACCGGGTATTCGGCGCCTTCGATGTCCATCTTGACGATGAGGTCGTCACCGGTGGCGAAGGTCTTCCCGAGCCAGTTGCTGAAGTTCAGACAGGGGACGACGACCGGCTTGGTGTAGTCGATCTGCTGGTCGTTGTCGTATACCGGAGGCACCCACTTGCCCGGCAGGAGCGTCGAACTTTCGTGGTGGCCGAGGAACAAGTCGATCGTGCCGTCGTGCGTCCACACCGCTCGGTCGGACACGGTCACTCGTGGGTGGCCTGAGTCCCTTATGTGATCGTGGATGGACGTGTGCAGGTCAGCGTTGGGTTCGAACGCGTAGAAGTCGCGATCCGGGTGTTGGTCGATGAACGTCTTCAGGATGGCGCCGAGATTGGCGCCGCAGTCGATGAGGGCTTGGCGCATACTTCTCCTTCTTCATGGGCGGTACCTGTGGTGGCGGAATCTCCAGCTCGTGCAGCACGACGTCGGTGAGCACTTCGAGCCGGTGCGTGTGCGGGTGGTGGAAGCGCTCTTGGTAGCGGATCACGATGCGCTGGACCGGCTCTCGGCCTCGATAGCGTGGGAGGTCGCCCCAGTGGAAGAGCTGGCCTCCGGGCGCTTTGAGCCAACGCAGTCGTCGAGGAAGCGGGCTCTTGTGGGCGCCGTGGTTGAGTGCCGTGAACATCGAGGTCAGGTAGCGAGTGTGGTCCTCGACTTGTTGCGCGTCCGCCTGGACGTGGCCGTATCGGTGCTTGAGCTCGCGCATGGTCGTGGCGTCTCCGCCGGATGCGGCGATGTGATCGCGTAGGTCACGGTCCCAGACGATGCCGAGGTGTCCGTGCAGGACGGGCTCGTCCGTGAGGAAGTAGCCGTGGACGCGCCCGTATTCGCGCTCGTACGGGCACATGAAGTCGTTGTACAGGCCGTAGCTGCGGCCGTTCGTAGTCTCGACTTCCCAGTGCACACGGGCGGTGAACGGCGCGTCCCACCAGCCGAGGTGGAAGGGCTGCCAGACCATATCCGCGCAAGCCAGGAGCACGATCACCGCAGCTGTGGCGGCTCCTGCCACCCCGAAGAGCGGCGTCGCCGGCAGGTCTGCGTGGATCAGTGCGGCGGCCAGGAGGAGGTTCGCGGCGATGTTCTCCCAGAAGAAGATGCCCGACGCGAGGGCGATCACGAGGTTGAAACCGGCGGTGGCCACCAGGCAGGCGATCAGCAGCCGCGGATCAAGGAAGGCGATCAGACCGGCGCTTTCGACGAGCATCGTCGCTATGTTCATTGGGCGGTCCAGCCGCGCCAGCACAACCAGCACGCGACGGGCGGAGCGTGCGGGTACGAATCGTGCCCAGCCCCACGCGTACGCCGATCCCGCCAAGTAGTGCGTGCGGTTGTGCCATGCCCAGTCCCAGCAGTGCTTCCCCAGCCTGGCCTTGCTCCAGGCCGGTTTGACGTAGTGGGACAGCGCCACGCAGCCCAGCAGCATGACGATGGCGTCGGGTGAGGTGGTCACGGTGACGGCTGTCCACGCGTGGGCCGCGCCGATCAGCAAGCCGGTGGCGCACCACGCGAGTGAAGCCTTGACCAGGCGGATCGGCATCATCGCGTGGTGCTGCCACCCGTCGAAGTACCGGCATGCGATGGCCAGCCAGCACAACAGCGCCGGCAGGTAGAGCACACCGGCTGCGGCGCTCACCACCAACGCGGCCCGCGCGAGTACTTGGCGCCGTCGGGGGTGCGTCACGTCGTAGTCCAGCGTCCACCAGCGCCAGGTCAGCAGGGCGACGACGGCCAGGACCGCGAGGTTCATCGGCCCGGCGTCGCTCATGCCCGCAGCCGGTTCGACGATGGTCGGCAGCACGACGAAGAGCACGGCGGCGGTGCTCCGTGTGGCCTTCCGCGCTCTTCCGGGGCCCCATGCGCCGGCCAGCGCGCGAACTAACGGGGAGACCCCGAAGCGGTAGCAGGCCAGGGAGACCGCAAGAGTCAGGGCCTGGGCGGCTTCGGCGTCGGACCATGTAGGCGTGAGCAATGCCTATCGCCCCATGGAGAACGCTCGGCGACTGGATGCGAGGCTCTCCAGGTGCGTGGCGATTCGTTCCACGGGATCCTCGGCGAGGAACTCTGCCAGCTCCGCGTTGATTCGAACCGCGTACTCCGCGCGTCGTCCCAGGAACTCCGCAACGCGGCCCGGCTCGATGGTCGCCGCCCCCTCGCCGAAGCCACGACGGTTCACGGTGTGGGCGCACCAATGCTGGTCATAGGTGGGAAGAGGGACCAGATAACACGGTTTGCCGAGAGCGAACGCCTCTGCTATCAGGTTGAATCCCGCGTTGCAGAACACCGCCTGACATGCCATCAGATCGCTGAGGAACCGTTCTCGATCGAAAATTCGGACCTCGACGTTGGCCTCGCTGTAGGGGCGTACGGCGGCGAAGTCCTCCCGGCGGATGTAGATCCGCAATCGGCTTTCCGGAGCGCTGGTGCGGAAGAAGTCCGCAAGGGCGCGGGCCGCGCGCTGCGGGCCGTGCTCGAAGTATCGGGAGAAGTACGCGACTGACAGCGTGCTGTCCGCCGGCGTGGCCGTGCGGATGGACTTGGTCAGGATCGGGGGTATCACGTCCACTGCGGATCGGGACGAGTGCATCGGCATGAACGAACACACGAACGATCGCTGCACGCGCGGCATGAACACGCGTAGGCGTTGACGTTCCGCCGCCCGGCGGTAGGTCCCCAACGGAGGCAGGTCGAGGTGGCGGTACTTGCTTTGCTGGTCGACCGAGATCACTGGGCGACCGAATCCGTACGCCAGCCAGGCGCTGTTGGGCTCGTAGTCGGTGACGAACACGTCCGGGACGCCGGTCTTGCGTAACTGATCGCGGATGAAGGCGTACCGGCGTACGCCGGCGGGCATCTGGCGGTAGTTCGCGGCGATGCTGGCTCGCACGGGAATGCGTGCGGGGGTGCCTATGAGTCGCGGCAGCCATCCCTCCCATGTGGTGAACCCGAGGTCACGGAAGTACGTCACGGCGCCGCCGCTGGTCACGATCTGTACGTCGTGGCCCCGTGAACGCAGAAGGGAGGCAAGCTCACCCTGTCGAACGCCGTGCCCCATGCCAATGCCGTTGACACCGATCAGCACGCGCAAGGTCAGTTCCTTTGGTCGCGGGACAAGCGGGTGATGACGTTCCGGGTGACGGTCGCAACGCGCCGGTCGTGCATCAGGGCTCGGGACCAGTCGGTGGTTGCTGCGGTGAAGACCGTGCCGCCGCGGGTGTACAGCCCGAACGTTGCGGCGCGCGGCGGGTATGAGTCATCGCGGGCACTGAACTCCCATCCCTGGGAAGCTCCTTGGGGCAGTTCCGCGATGCCGAGGATCGTGAAATCGGTGGGTGTCCCGTCGCTTCCGGTGGGTCGGGCGCGACCTGTCGGGTCTCGATCGAAGCGCGCGCCGTCACACTCGTACCCGACGATCGCGTGCTCGGCTCCCAGGACGTCGCCGTCGGCCATGCCCGTGCCAGCAAAGGCCCAGTGGTCGGTGTGCTGGACGGTGTAGCCGATCGGTGCGCGGATGCCGCTCCAGTGGCCTCCGCCGTTGCGGTAGCTGACGCCGGTAAGGGAGTTCTCCGGTTCGGTCTCCCACCACTTGTCGGGGGCGTACCGCAGACCATCGGGATCGCCGCCGGTCGAGAGCGGCGGGTATTTCTCGCAGCAGACCGTAGCGTCGTCCTCCGCGATGCGGATGCGCCACCAGCAGGTGTTGGCACCGAAGTTCGCGATGTTCCCTCCGGCGTCGCGGAAGGTCTCGGTGTTCCGGCGGATCTCGTCGGTCCAGTACTCGTCGTGGCCGGCCGAAAGCAGTAGGCGGTAGCCGTCGTCCAGGTGACGGCCCTCGTGGAGGTCGAGGTCTGTGCAGAAGTCGCAGGCGATGCCGTTGGATTCGAGCCATGCGATGAACGGGGCGTCCCAGTGCGCGAATGTCTGGCGAGGCGTGGCGAGATCGTGCGCGTCGGGCATGCCCTTGACCGGGCCTCCGACCCCACCGCCCGGCCGCCGCAGGTTCACTCGGGCTATGCCTCCGCCCTGGGCGGTTCCCTGAGGGTCGCCGTCGGGGCCGTACAGGCTGCCGCCACCGCTCAGGTTGTAGGCGTGATAGGTGAGGATCGGGACCTTGTACAGCACGTCGGCGTTGCGCGGGCCTGAGGGCGTGACCAGCACGAGGAGCCGAGCGGTGCGTGCGTCCAGGGCAGGGCCGCCAAGGTGCTCTACTGTCGGCGGCCGGGCCCCTGGCTCCGGGGTGAGCACCACGATGTAGACACCCGACGGCCAGTCGGAGGGGACTGAGAAGTCGAAACGGGGCCACTGCCAGTCCTCGTCGTAGCGACGAGGCTCCGCCCTCTCACCAGCCCAGACCACACTTGCCATCGGCGGGGCTTGGTGTCCGGCACGGTGAAAATCAGCTCGGAAGCGCCGTGCTGTTGTTGCGACGTGCAGCACAAGCACGTCACCAGCGCGAGTGCTCACCCTGGCCGGATATCCCGCGACGGTATGGGAGTTCGCGTCTTCGACCAGGCCAATACTCAAGGAGTTGACCGGGGTCTGGCGGCGCGCCGACATCGCCACGTTCCTGGAGTTCTCGAATCGAGCGAGCCTGCATCCATGCCGCTACGCCCCCGTTGCTCGAAGTCCGATCCTTGTCGCCTTCTGCGTCAATCTGATCGCCGAGCGTAGACCGGCGGTCACGATCGTGGGGTTGCTTCGGGATCTCGATGAGAAGTTGGCCGAAAGATCGCGCATCACATGAGTCACAGGAGTCACGCGCTCTCGCAGGGGGGCGGGGTTCCGTTTGACGCCGACCCACAGAGTTCGTCATTCACGGGTTCGCCAACGTCGGCATGGCGGAATGTGTGCCGCGGACGGTTCGTTGCTTCGCTTGCATGGAGGTTGGTCCGACTCGGCATGAGGCTGTCGTGCGCTCCGTACGCGAAAGACCCCCCGAGGGGGGCCTTCGCCGGTTCGACGGCGCCGATTCAGGCGAGTTTCAGGGCCTCGGTCAGTGCGCTCCAGGCAGACACGTCGTAGGTCTGCACCGGGCCGTCCGTCACCTTGCTGTCGCGGACGCCAACCGCCGAGCCGAGCGGGGCAGTCTCGACGCACGCGTTGCCCTCGCCGGAATGGCTGGACTTGCGCCACGCCGAAACAGGTGGGGGCGTGGCACGGCCGTGGTTCTGGTTGTTCACTTCGTCTCTTTCATTCTGCTGGAGAGGAGCGCGTCCGCCCCCTCGGGCGTCAGCGCCTCGTCGGTTAGCCTGCCGAAGATTCGGCGCGCACGTCTGGCGTCCCTGGGATCTTCTCGGAGCAGCGTCGAGCCCACGACATCGAAGAAGGTCACGTCTGGGTCGTCATCGGGGAACTCCAACACGGTAATGCCGTTGGACGTGATCACCATGGTGCTGGCCGTGTTCGGGATGATGTGCAGGGTAACGTTCGGTCGCCTCATCATCTCGCGCAGGTGAGCGAGTTGGCCATGGAGGACGGCCCGCCCGCCGAGCTGGATGTGCAGCGCCGCTTCGTTCACGAAGGCTTCGACGGCGAGGGGCTCGGGGCCGTCGAGGCGCCTCTGCCGCTGCATGCGGACATCGACGAGGTCGTCGACCTGCATCTCACCGAACCCGAAGTATCCGCCGGTGTGCATGGCTCGGGCGTAGTCCCGCGTCTGCAACAGGCCCGGGACGCCGAGCGGCATGTACTCCAGGTAGCGAACGGCCTCATTTTCCCAGGCGATGTACTCGGTGTAGCCGGCGCTCAGGACATCGCTGTAGCGCGTCCACCAATTCCTGGTTCTGGGCTGTCCGTCGCGTGCGTACTGTTCGAGCTGGCCGCGTTCACTCGTGTCGATCTCGTAGATGGCGCACAGGAGTTCAAGGTCTTCTGCTGAAGCTTCGGCATGACCGTTCTCGATCCTGCTCAGTCGGCTGCGCGTGATCCGACTCTGCGTGTGGACCTGGTCGAGCGTCAGGTCCTTCTCCTTGCGAATCCGCTTCAGTTCCGTGCCCAACCTGCGGCGTTGCAGCACGGACCCCGAATTGACCGGCATGGCTGCCTCCTTGGGGCTCATTGTGCCGCACCCTTCCCCGTTCGAGGGACATCTCGCAATTTCTCTGAGATTCTCATTGACGTCCCATTGAGAGTTTGGGACGGTCTGTATGAGCGACCCAAAGCGCCTACAAGATCACTTTGGGTGACGAAATCACTAGCCCGCACCCCACAAGTCAGGGGACAGCTGTGCCTATCGACGCCCTCTTGCGTCCGTCCGTTCTTCGTCTCCAAGGCCCGATGCCCGTGCGGGCGGCGCGAGATCACGTGGCGGTACGGGGCAAGGCCGTAGGGACAAACGCGCACGATGTCGCCCTGGTCGTGGGCGAGCTGGTTGCGAACGTGTTTGAGCACGGGCATCCCACGAGCGCGGTGCTGGTGGCCACACACACCGCCGATGGCACTTTCTGGGTAACGGTGCTGGCCCGGCAGGAAGAGGTGCAGTTGCCGACGCCCGCCGAGGATCCCGAAGCCGAGTCCGGGCGGGGTTTACTCCTGACCCAGGCGTTGACGACCGTGTTCCGATGTGAACGTCGCCAGGGTGGCTACCAGGCGTTCGTAGCGGGGTTCGAGGTACTCACCTGAGCAGCTGGCTGGTTCGGCGCTGGAGGGCAACAAGGCGCCCACCACCCGCCGTGTCCTGGTCCGGGACGTGCCGCACCCCCGGGCGCTGGCCACCCGTGCCCGAGGCCCAGACGCTCGGAATCGGTGTCCATGAGCAGGACGCCGCGTACTTGCCGCCCGCGGCTCCTCCCACCCGACCGGGTCGGACCAACCATCCTGTCGAAGCGCCTGAGCAAAGGACTGTGACCGTATGGACAGCCCACTTCCCCGCCCCGATCACATGCTCGGCAACCCGTACGCCCCGCGCCTGGTCGCGGCCGGTGAGACCTTCGACGTGGTCGAGGTCGACGACGTCCTCGGAGCCTGTGTGTTGGAACGTCTGCGTCGACAGGGCGTCGTGGTGGGCCCGGTCCTACACGACCGTCGTTATCGCCGGATGGGCTTCTTCGTCCCGGTCTCGCCCAAGGGCGCGACGTGGCGGGACCGGCGCGGCCCCAGACACCACGGCAAGGGCGCGTGGATCACCTTCCCTCCGCTCGTGTCCGACGGGCGCGACTTCCTCGTGTGGCGCGTCCCGCCCCGAGATTGCGGTGCCCCCACCCCGCTCCGCCTGGTCCGTGAGGCCATCACCACAGCTTCGGCGGCGTTGAACGCGTCCCCGGATCGGCGCCCCGGCGGGCGTTGATCCGGTCCACGCCCACGCGCGATGCCCTCAGGGGCACTGACGTGCTGGTGAACGACACGGCGGTCGACGCCGTCGCGTTGGCGCTCGCGTCGGTAACCGCTCCGATGGCCGCGTTGTGTCTGGTGGTGTCGCGGCGGTTGCGCGAACACCGCTTTGCGCAAGCCGGGTTGGTCGCCGCGAACGTCGTCAGTCCGCATCGGCCGTTGATCGATCGCACGCGCAGGGATCGGATGGCAATCCTGCACCCGATCACCGTGCGCACCCGCACCGGCCTCGTCGACCTGCCGATGTGGGAGACCCTGCGGTCTGCCGACGTGTGGGCGTGGCTGCGACCGGCCACCTTCGAACGCCCCAAGATGGCCGTGGCCCGGATCTCCGGGTTCGCCGACGAACTCGTTCTCGCGCAACGCCTCACTCGCCACGGGCTGTTGCCCGAACTCGGCGGCGACGGAGCGTACGTCGCGAGCGTCCTGCGCGGCGATCCCCTCACCGCCCGAACGATCTACAGCCTGGCGGGGTCCTTCGTCCGCCTGGGTGAGGCGATCCGCGCACTGCCACCCCACGGCGCGCCGAGCTGATCCGCCGCTCCTCCCAACCACCCCACGACCGCCGAACAACCCGACCGCAGCAACCGCCCATCTCCTGATCCGCGATGACATCCTGAAGGCATCGGTGAGCGACACCGGCGTTTGGACCCACCCGCCCTCGGCCCTGGCCGAGCAGTCCGTCGACCTGTCCCACCCGCACTTGGTCGGCGTCGGCGGCCACGGCATGTCCGCCCTCGCGCGGGTGCTGGGCCAGGACGGCGCCCGGGTCAGCAGCAGCGACCACGACCCGGCCCGTCTGGCGGCCATGGCCCGCGTGAAGGGCAAGAGAGGTTCGACGAACGAACTGAACTCAGACGGCTGAGCTGCGCTTGCTGTGCAGGTCGGCCATAGTGCTCCCCGGGTTTCGAATACGAGTGCAGCGAAGAGGAACGGCGCCGGATGAGGTATCCGACGCCGTTTCGCGCGTGTTAGAGGTAGATCCCGGCAAACGTCCCATCAAAGCCGAGGCTGGTGAGGGCCTCGGTGTAGGTCGGCCAGTACCGGTCCGGTGGTCCGGTGGTGAGGGTGTCGAAGTCGTCGGCGTCGAGGTCGGGTTCGTGCCATTGGTGCGCGCAGCGGCAGCGCACGAACACATGGCCGTGGTGGTGGACCAGGAGCCAGTCGCGGCGGGCGTCGCAGGCGGGGCAGCGGACGGGGATGCCGGTGACGCGCAGCTCGTCGGGGTGTTCGGTGCACATCGCCAGGTTGTCCTGGTCGTAGGTACCGGGTGCGGGCATGGGGTGCAGGTTCGGGGCCTGCGGGAGTGCGGGCTGGTGGTCGGGGTGGGGTTGGTGCACGGGGTCCTTTCCGGTCGGGGACGACACCATGCCCCCGACCGGGGACGGAAGTCCACGGTGTTGCGTGCCCCACTTCGGAGCGTGTTCGCGCAGGTCACAGACGCACCGGTGGGTGGGGCGATCAGCGTCTGCGGCGGTGTTCCTCCGTGGGCGGGAGCCGGTGGATCGGGGTGGCGGCGGCGGGTCGTGTCGGCGTGGTGGTGCAGGTGCTGCGTGCGGTGGCGGCTCGGGCTCGGGGGGTGGGTCGGTGGAGTTGGCGGCAGATGCGCCAGGTGAGGACTTCGGTGGGTGAGGCGGCGGTGTCGAGTTCGCGTTGCCCGGCGGCTTCGAGCAGGACGGTCGCCGGTGCCTTGCCTGTGCGGGTGGCCTGGGTGAGCGCGGTGTTCAGGGCGGGCCAGGCGGGGTCGGCCACGATGCGGTCGGCGTGCTCCGGCAGTACCTGCCGCAGGGCCTCCATGACTTCGGGCGTCGCCGGCGGCGTTTCCTGGCCGCGCGCTCGGGGCGTGGTGCCGGGCCGGGTTGCGCGCGTGGTCGTGGGGCGTGGCGTGGTGGTGTGGCGGTAGGCGGCCTGGAGGTGGATCAGGGCTTGGTGGGCTGCGGCGGCCTGTTGGTGGTGGTTGCGGAGTCGGTGCCAGTGGGCGGCGGCGAGTGCGGCCAGGACGAGGGTGCACAGGATCATGGCGGTGGCTCCGCCGTCCTGTTCGCCGCGGCCGGCCCACAGGAGGTCGCGGGCGGCTGAGCGCAGTGCGTCTCCGGCGCGTTGGTCGGCCCTGATGCGGGAGCGGGTGGCGCGTGCGAACGCGATCGAGGCACGGCGGACCTCGAACCGGGTGGGGCCGGTGGTGACGACGACCATCGCCGAGAACGCCTCGCCCAGCGCCGAGAGTTGCCCCGCCCCCGCCTCGTCGTCGCCTCGACGCAGGAGCCCGGGGACGGCGTCGATCGCGGACGCGGCCCGATGCCAAGGGCCGGTGGCGAGGGTGTCGCGGTGGGTGCCGGTGGGGAAGCGGGCGCGGACCTTGGGCAGGGACAGGTCGGGGGCGAGTGTCCCGCCGGCGAACCAGACGGGTTCGCCCCGGGCGTTGGTGTCGTCGGGCAGCGCGACGCTGTAGCCGGCGAGATCACCGGAGGGCAGGGTCCGCTTCTTCACCTTGACCTCGAGCTGGTCGAGGTGGCTGAAGAACTCGCTCTCGTCCGCCGACGCGGCCACAGCGGTGCGTACGCGCTCGCGCAGGGTCTCGCGGATCGTGGTGGTGTGTCCGCGGCGTTGGGCCTTGTGGCGTTCGGGGGCGGTGGGTCGTCGTGCGGCGGTGCGGTCGGGGCGGTCGACCCTCACCAGGCCCCATTCCTGTTCCATGCGGGCGCATTCGGCGCTGGCGCGGAAGACGTCCCGGAAGGTGTCGGGGGCGCGCAGGTCGGCTTGGATGCGGGTGGCGAGGATGTGGATGTGGTCGTCCGCATGGCGCACCGCGATCCAGCGGCAGCCGTTGGGGTCGCCCTCGGCGGCGATCCCTGCGGCGGCGACCACCCGGCGGGCGGCCTGGGCCCACTGCTCGTCGGTGAGGATCGGGTCGGTGGGGTGGTTACGGAGCGAGCAGTGCCACACGTGCTCGCGCGGTGCGTCCGCGCCGGCCTGGTCCACGCGCACGTCCATGAGGCGGGCCAGGCGGGTCAGGGCGGCGTCGTGTTCCGGCGTGTCGGGGTCGAAGCGTCCGGGCTCGGGGAGGAAGCCCTCCCAGGAGGCCACGATGTGCTGGTCGGTGTGGGGGCTGTGTTTCTTCCCGGGACCGAACACGTAGTGCAGGGCACCGACCGTCCGCGTGCCCTTGCCGATCTTGACGATCATCCGGTGGCCTGGCGGCCGAGGCGGTGGTCGGTGGCCGCCTCGTAGCGTTCGATGACCGCCGCGCACGCCCGGACTCCGGCGGTGACCGCCTCGGCCAGCACCGCGTCACTCGACCGACTGGCGCCACCGGCGTTGAGGCGGTGGGCGACCTGGTTGAACAAGGTGCCCACCCGGACGACCTCGGTCCGGCCGCGCACCAACTCGTCCAGGAGCGCGTCGTCGGCCGCGTTCGCGCGCGGGTGGGTGGTGTCTCGGGCGCGGGCGAGGGCGGCCTCGGCGATGAACCTGGCCGTCGAGATTCTCGCGGCGCGGGCGGCGCTGGCGATCTCGGCTTTCTCGGCGTCGCTCAGGCGAGTGCTCACGGGCTTGCGCTGGATGGTCTCGCGCTTGCGACTGCGCGGCGGAGCGTCGGCGACGGCAGCGGGCTGGACGGGCACACGTGGCGGCGTGTGGGCGTGAGGCTGTTCCCCCTCCTGTGGCGCCCCCCGGCGTCGCGGGCCGTGTGCGCCGTCCCCGCCCTCGGGGATAGGCGTGCTCGCGTGGGACCGGCCATGGGACGGTCCCACACCTTGCTTGCTCGCCCCGCCGAGAGAGAACTGCGTTACAGAGAAGGGGAGTTCGTTGTCCATGTGAGTGGCTCCAGAGTGCGAAGAGGTCGCCCGCCCGGAACGGCCGGGCGGGCGTGGGTCGGTGACGGCGAATCAGGCGGTCGGGGGCGTCCGGGCGGGGCGGGTGCTCAGCGGATTTCGGGCGGGATGGGCTGGGTCTGTTCGTCGCGGAGCACGCGCATCAGGGCGGTGAGGCGGTCGCTGCCGAGGGGGAGGCCGTGTACGCGGATCGCGTCGGTGACGATCGGGCGGGTGATCCGTCCGGCCTCCCGCGCCCCCCGGCGGGCGAGGCCGAGGAGGGTGTCCATGTCCGCCCCCGGAGGGCGACCCGCCGTCCTGACGCCCTCGTCTGCCGGCCGTGCGGTGGGCCGGGCGGGATTCCGTTCGGAGGCCACCGGATTGCCGTCGGATTCCGTTGGGCGCGAGTGCTCGAACACGGTGTCGATCTCGACCGGTTGAGTTGCGACCGGGACCGGGACCACCGAGCGCACCGGGGGGTGCGGGGGTCGGGCGGTGGGTTCGGGCGTGTCCTGGTGGCGGGTGATCAGGATGTACAGGTGGACCGCCCCGGCGAGGGCGAGCGGGGCGAGGGTCGACAGGACCCCGACGGTGGTGTCCCCGAGCCGCAGACCGGGATCGGCCCGGTCGCTCTGCTGGTTGATGCGGACCGCGTGCAGGGCGTTGGCCCAGATGCTCGCGCCGGTTGCGGATCCGAAGAGCAGCCACGCGTACACCCGCGCCGCTGGCGGCGCCGACCGCAGGACCAGCAGCGCGCGGATGCCGTAGGCGATGAACCCGTCGATCAGCAGCGGGAACAGGAAGCTCAGCGCGCCGCGCACGTGGACGGCCTCAGCCATCTGCCGCAGGGCGTCGTAGCTCAAGGCGAACCCGGCGAGGCCAAGCAGGGCGATGGCCGCGCGGTCCCACGCCGTCGCTCGTGCAGGGCTGGCGGTGTCGGTGATGGTGGTCAGGGACGCTCCTTGGGGGTGCGGGTGGGGTGGGCAAAGGTTTGGGCGAGTTCCGGCAGGGTCCCCGTTGCACGCGTCCCACTCGTTGCATCGCTGGTCAGCGCGGTGCCGGTCGCATGCCTGGGACGAGTCGACTCGTCCCGCCCCGCTCGTCCCCCCGCCGCACTGCGGGGGAGTTCGGATGAGACCACCTCTGAACACAACTCAACACAA